>PWYM01000176.1 GCA_003567855.1 Gammaproteobacteria bacterium
ATGATCCGCATCGCCACGCGCCAGAGCCTGCTGGCGCTCTGGCAGGCCGAACATGTCGCCGCGCTGCTCGAATCGCACGGGCATGCCACGCGCATCGTCGGCATGACGACCAAGGGCGACCGCATCCTCGACCGCACGCTGGCGCGCGTCGGCGGCAAGGGCCTGTTCATCAAGGAACTCGAGCAGGCGATGCTCGACGGCGAGGCCGACATCGCGGTGCACTCGATGAAGGACGTGCCGGCGCACATGCCCGAAGGCTTCGAGCTGACCGCGGTGCTCGAAGGCGCAAGCCCGCTCGATGCGTTCGTGTCCAACAACCATGCGACGCTGGCGGAACTGCCCGAGGGCGCGGTGCTCGGCACCGCGAGCGTGCGTCGCGCCGCGCAGGTGCGCCACCATCGTCCCGACCTTCGCATCGCGACGCTGCGCGGCAACGTCCAGACGCGGCTCGCGAAACTCGACGCCGGTGAATTCGACGCGATCATTCTCGCCGAGGCGGGTCTGCGCCGACTCGAACTCGACGCGCGCATCACCGACACGCTGGACCCTGCCGTGTGCCTGCCGGCCATCGGCCAGGGCGTCGTCGGCATCGAGTGCCGCCGCGGTGACGACGCGGTGATCGCCGCGATCCGCGCGCTCGAGCACGGGCTGACCGCGGTACGCATGCGTGCCGAGCGCGCGATGCTCGCCGCGCTGGAGGGCGACTGCAGCTCACCCATCGCCGCGCACGCCGAGATCACCGCCGACGGCCTGCACCTGACCGGGCGCGTGATCGGCCTCGATGGCCAGCGCCTCATCGAGACGCGCCAGCGCGGCACGCGCGACGACGCCGCCGCGATCGGTCTCGCCGCGGCGCGCGAGCTGCTCGCGCAGGGCGCCGGCGAGCTGCTCGCGCAGGACCCGGCAGGTGAGCACTGAGCGCGCCCGCTGCATCGTGCTGCGCCCGTCGCCGGACGGCGAGGCGCTGACCCGCGCGCTGGCCGACGCCGGCCTCGACGCACTGCACCTGCCTACGATGCGGATAGAGCCCCGACCGCATGCCCCGCTGCCGACGGTCGCGCCGACGCTGCTGCTTTTCGTGAGTCCCAATGCGGTCCGCCATGGCCGAACGGCGCTCGATGCGGCGCCGGACGTGCCGGTCGCGGCGATCGGCGCGACGACCGCGCGGCTGCTCGCCGGGTCGGGACGACCGGCCGACGTCGTACCGCCCGACGGCGGCTACACCTCCGAGGCGCTGCTCGCCGCGCCGGCGCTCGCGGACATGGCGGACGCGCGCGTGTGGATCGTGCGCGGCGAGGGCGGGCGCGAGCTGATCGCCGACACGCTGCGCGAGCGCGGTGCCGAGGTGCATTACGTGGAGGTCTACGAGCGGCAGAACGCGACGCACGACGCGCTGACGCTGGCGCGCGCACGCGAATGGCTTGCGGCACGGCCGCCGGCCATCGTGATCGCGACCAGCGTCGAGACGCTGCAGGGCCTGTATGGCCTGTTGCCCGACACGCGCGACTACCGGTTGGTGAGCGCGAGTGATCGTGTGATACAACTCGCGGCATCACGCGGTGTGTCGCACGCGCCGGCGCGTGCCGCAGGTCCCGACGCCGCGTCGCTCGTCGCATGCGCACGGCGCATGGCCGACGCGACGCCGGCCACACTACCGCACCGGTCCTGAACAGCGCGCGGAACCCCCATGAGTGAACAGCACCGTCCCGGCGACCCCGACCGCCCCCGCGACGACGCGTCGAGGTCCGCCGATGAAGTCACCGCAGCCGACGATCCGGCACCGTCCGCGGCCGAACCGGGCACCCCCGGCGCAGACCCGGTCCGCGACGCGCGCCGTGACGGCGACGCCTCGCGTGGCCATGCCGCCGCGGGCACACCCCCCGCGCAGCCCGCACGGCCGGGCCGGCGCGGCGGCGGCTTCGCGCTGTTGCTCGCGCTCGCGGCGCTGGGTGCTGCCGGTTATCTGTGGTGGGAACATCAGCAGCTGCGCGAGGCCTTCGCGACGCTGCAGGCGGGCATCGACGATGACGCGGCCACCGCCCGGCTCGATGCGCTCGAGGCCCGCATTGACGATCTCGATGACGCGCTCGCAGTGCGCGCAGCGCCCGACGAGCGCATCGGCGAGCACGATACGCGCCTGGACGGGCTGGCCGAGCGCCTGGACGCACAGGACCAGCGCGTCGACACGATCGCCGACGAACTCGAAGACTGGCCGCTGCGCTTCGCGGCGCTGCGCGAGGCGCTCGATGCGGCCGCCGGCGTCTCTGACGACGCGCGCAGACGCTGGCAGCTTGCCGACGCCGAGCACCTGCTGAACATCGCGCACGCGGCGGCGACCGTCTCTCACGACGCCACGCGCGCCGCACAGGCGCTGCGCCTTGCCGATGACCGCGTGCGCGGCCTCGGCGACCCCGAGCTGCTGCCGGTGCGCGAGGCGATCGGCGATGCGCTCGCCGCGCTGGCCGCGCGTCCCGCCGCCGAACGCCAGGCCGCGGTCGAAAAGCTCGGCGAGCTCGACGGTGCGATCGAGGCGCTGCCGCTCGCCGACCGCCCGCGGCGTCCTGCCGAACGTGCCGCCGACACCGCGCTCGCCGAGGCCGAACCGGGACTTTCGCGCGCGTGGCTTGCCACCCGCCAGGCGCTGGCACGGGTCGTCAGCGTACGCCGGGATGACGACGCCACGGAGTCTGCGATCACCGCCACCGATGCCGCGGCGCTGCGACGCACGCTTGCGCTGCACGTCGCCGATGCGCGCCTCGCGCTGCTGCGCCGCGACGACGACACCTACCGTGCCCACCTCGCGTCGGCGCGGTCGTGGCTCGACCGCTGGTTCGACGACGAAGACCGCGCGGTCGCGTCGTTCGGCGACGATCTCGACACGCTCTCCGCACTCGAATCCGCCGACGCGCTGCCGCCGCTGACCGTGCCCCTCGAACGCTTGCGCGATTACGCGCGCGAGCGGGAGGCGGCGCGTTGAAGCTCGGCCTGCCCATCGTGCTCGCGCTGGTCGTCGGCGCGGTGGTCGCCCACCTGCTCCTCGACGACCACGGCTACGTCCTCGTGCGCATCGCCGGCTGGCGCGTGGAGACGTCGGTGCCGATGCTGGTGCTCGGCTTCGCGCTCGTCTACGTGCTGCTGCGCGTGCTAGGCGCGCTGTGGCGCACGCCGCGCAGGCTGCGGGCGGCGGCGCAGGCGCGTGGCGCGCGCCGGGCCCGCGCACGCTTCACGAATGGGCTGATCGCGCTGGCCGAGGGCCGCTGGCGGCGCGCCGAACGCGCGCTGGCCGCTGGTGCCCGCAGCGACGGCGTACCACTGATGCACTACCTCGCCGCGGCCGAGGCGGCGCAGCGCCGGGGGGACAGCGAGCGCCGTGACCACTGGCTCGAGCTGGCCCGCGAGTCCACGCCCGAGGCCGACACCGCGGCACGACTCACACAGGCCGCGCTGCAGCTCGAGGCCGGCGAGTTCGACGCCGCCGCGACCACGCTCGACGCGTTCGGCGACGACGCGCCGCCGCGCGCGGCGATACTGCACGCGCGTCTGCTCGAGGCGACCGGCCAATGGGCCGCGCTGGCGATGCTGCTGGAGCGGTTGCAGCGTGACGCGGCGGTGGACCCCGGCGAACTCGAGCGGCTCGCGACGCAGGCGCTGACCCACCTCTATGACGACGAGCGGCTCAGCGAAGAAGCGCTCGTCGGCGCGTGGCAGGCACTGCCCGAGTCGCTGCGCCAGCAGCCGGCGCTGGTCGCCGCGCGCGTGCGCGCGCTGCAGGCGCTGGAACTGCACACCCGCTGCGACGAGGCGGTCCGCGAAGCGCTCGACGCCGGCATCGACGACGACGCGCTGCCACTGGCGTGGGGCGAACTGCTGACCGGCGACGACGCGCGCCATCTCGGCGAGATCGAGACCCGGCTCCAGCGCCGGCCCGAGGACCCGCTGCTGCTGCAGGCCGCGGGCCGGGTCGCTCTGCGTATCGGCGACTGGGACCGCGCGCGCGATCACCTGCGCCACAGTCTCGACCTGCGCCCTCGCCCGGACACCTGGCAGCTCTACGCACGGCTGCTCGAGCACCTCGGCGAAACCGACGCGGCCGCCGATGCGTACCGCACCGGCCTCGCGCTGGCCGCCGGGCGCGGGCCTTCACTGCCGAAACGATGAGCGCGAACGCCTGGCCGCGGCTGTGGCTCGCCGGCTGCGGCTACGTCGCACGGCGCCTGCTGCAGCGGCCGCCCCCGCCCGGACTCGCCGACACGATGCTCGCGCACGCGCGGCACCCACATGTCGGGCTGTCGGCGCTCGCTGCACCGTGCATCGCGTGGGACCTGGACGAGGACACGCCACCGTCCAACGCGCCCGACCTCGACGGTGCCTCCGTCGTCTACAGCATCGCGCCGGGCGGCGACGGTGACCGTGACCTGCGGCTGGCCCGCTGGCTGGCCGCGGTGCGCGGGCGGCCGAGTCGCCTCGTGTACCTGGGCACGACCGGCGTGTACGGCGACCGCGCCGGCGCGGTCTGCGACGAGCTCACGCCGCCAGCACCGACGCAGGCACGCTCGCGACGTCGCGTCGACGCCGAGCGCCAGCTCACGCAGTGGTGCGCGGCCCGCGGCACCGAACTCACCATATTGAGGCTGCCGGCGATCTACGGGCCCGACCGGCTGCCGCTGGAACGGCTGCGGCGCGGCGACCCGGTCCCGGACCGCGCGCCGCCGGGCTTCCGCATCCACGTCGACGACCTCGTCGACGCGGTGCTCGCGGCGCTGGTTCCCGCGGCGCCACCGGGCACCTACCTCGTGCTCGACGATTCGGCGCTGAGCCTGCCGGAGTGGTTCGACCTCGTCGCCGGGCTCGCGGGGCTGGCGCGCCCGCCCCGGCTGGCACCCGATGAAGCCGCGCGCAGGCTGCCGGCTGCGATGCGGAGCTTCTATGCCGAGGACCGGCGACTCGACGACCGCCGCAGTCGCGCGCAGCTCGGGCTCACGCCGCGCTACGCCGACCCGGCCGACGGCGTGCGTGCGAGCCTCGCCGAAATGGGCGTCGACGCCGCGCACTGACGCGGACGCCGCCGCTGCTCAGGGCTGGCTGCGCTTGCTGTCGAGCCACTCGATGATCGGCTCCCACTGCTCCCAGTCGGGCCACGCGAGGTATTGCGGCAGCTCGAAGATGCCCAGGCCGCGCTGGTAGGCGCGGATGTAGTTCTGCGCATCGCGCAGCGCGCCGAGGTAAGGCACCTTCAGCCGCTGCAGGTATTCGTCGAGTTCGTCGAAGATCAGCGTGTACTCGCGCACGCGGTTGGCGACGACGGCGATCTTCGCCTGCCGGCGCGACACCTTGCCGACGTTGAGCAGCTCGTCGATGAACACCTCGCTGGCGCGGATGTCGATCGGCGACGGCAGGACCGGGACCAGGATGGTCTCGGCGCGGCGCACGAGCTCGTTGAGCTCCTTGGTGTGGGTGCGCGCCGGCGCGTCGATGATGACGAACTCCGAGCTGCGCGGCAGACTGCGCAGGCCATCGTCAAATCCGGCAACGCCGTGGATCTTCGGGTACTCTTCGGGCCGCGCGGCCAGCCAGTCGAGGCTCGAGCGCTGCGGGTCATAATCAACCAGCGACGTTTCAAAACCCTCCGAGGCGTAGAGGCTCGCGAGATTGGTCGCCAGCGTACTCTTGCCACAACCCCCCTTGGCATTCATCACCATGATATGGCGCATCAGTTCACTCCCCGTGCGGCCCGCCTGCATCGATGCAGATGTGCGTGGTCCGCGCTAAAGTAATGTCGCCTATGACAAATGTCCATTTCCCGAAGGCGCAGCGCGGGTGACCGACCTGCATTTCACGAAGATGCACGGCCTCGGTAACGACTTTCTCGTCGCCGCGCCGCCGACGCCGGGGTGGCCTGACGCCGACACCGTGCGCCGCCTCGCAGACCGTCGCACCGGCGTCGGGTTCGACCAGCTCCTGCTGGTCGAGCGCCCGCGCAACGCCGGCAGCCACGCCGCTTACCGCATCTTCAACGCCGACGGCAGCACCGCCGGGCAGTGCGGCAACGGTGCCCGCTGCATCGTGCGCTGGCTCGCGGTGCACCGCGGCCTGGCCGGCACGATCGTGCTCGACAGCCCGGCCGGCACGCTCAGTGGTCGCGACCTCGACGACGGCGACGTCGAGGTCGACATGGGCGCACCGCGTTTCGCACCGGCCGACATCCCGCTGCGCGCGAGCGCCGAGTCCGCAACCTACACACGCCATGTCGACGGCCGCGAAGTGCGCTTCGCGGCGCTGTCGATGGGCAATCCGCACGCGGTGATCGAGATCGATTCGGTCGCGACCGCGCCCGTCGGTATACTGGGCCCGGCGCTGGAGCATCACCCCGACTTTCCCGAGCGGGTAAACGTCGGGTTCATGCAGGTGGTGTCGCCCGGCGAGATCCGGCTTCGCGTCCACGAACGCGGCGTCGGCGAGACCCGCGCCTGCGGCACCGGCGCGTGTGCCGCGGCAGTCACGGGGCTGCGTGCCGGCCGACTCTCAGGTAACGTCGCGGTGGCGCTGCCCGGTGGGACGCTCGCGGTGCGCTGGGCAGGGCCGGGCCATCCGGTCTGGATGAGCGGGGAAGCCGTCCTCGTCTATGAGGGACACCTGAGACTATGAGTACACAGCACCGCGAGCCGCTGACCACCGCCCATCACTCCGAGGAGGACGTCGCGCGGTACCTGCAGGCCCACCCGGAGTTCTTCGAACGTCACCCGGAGCTGCTCGACCGCCTGCGCCTGCCGCACCGCATCGGCGGCCCCGCAGTGTCGCTGGTCGAGCGCCAGGTCGAGAACCTGCGCGCCCGCAACCGCAAGCTAGAGCGCAGACTCGCCGAACTGGTCGCGATCGCTCGCGATAATGAGGAAATCTCCGGAAAAATTCACGGCCTGACGTGCCGCCTGCTGGCCGCACCCGGGCTGCGCGAACGCCTCGCGGCGCTCGAGGCCGAGCTGCGCGAACATTTCGAGGTCGACCAGGCGGTGCTGGTGCTGTTCGGGCACCCCGAGCAGCAGGACCGGCTCGCGCTGGGCCGCTTCCTGTCGGTGGTCCCGGCCGGCGACGACACCCTGCGGCCGTTCGCGACGCTGCTCGACAGCGGCTCGCCACGCTGCGGCCAGATCCGCGACGCCCAGCGCAACTTCCTGTTCGGCGAAGACACCAACGAGATCGGCTCGGCCGCGCTGCTGCCGCTCGGTGATCGCGGCCACCCGCGCGGTATCCTCGCGCTGGGCAGCCGTGAGGCCACGCACTTCAATCCCGGTAACAGCACCGACTTCCTGCGCCGCATCGCCGAAGTCGTCTCGGCGGCGCTGGAGCCGTACTGAGCGGCGTGGCCGCCGGCGCCGACCACGACGATGCGTTCGCGCCCTGGCGCACCCGCTTTCTTGCGTACCTGAACCACGAGCGGCGGCTGTCGCCAAACACGGTGGCCGGTTACGCGCGGGACCTCGCAAGCCTCGAGGCCTTCATGGAAGCGCACGGGCTGAGCGGCGTGCGCGAGCTCGGCACCTGGCAGCTGCGCGCGTTCGCGGCGCGCTGCCATCGCCGGGGCCTGCACCCGCGCTCCATCGCCCGGCGGCTGTCGGCGCTGCGCAGTTTCTTCCGTTTCCTGCTCCGCGAGCGCGTCATCGACACCAACCCGGCGAACGACGTGCAGGCGCCGAAGGCGCCGCGCCGCCTGCCGGCGACGCTCGATGCCGACCAGGTCGGCGCGCTGCTCGATGCGTCCCCCGAAGACCCGCTCGAGGTGCGTGATCTCGCGATCCTCGAGCTGCTGTATTCATCGGGGCTGCGGCTGTCGGAGCTGACCGGCGCCGACTGCACCGACCTCGACCTCGAAGACGCGACGATCCGCGTGACCGGCAAGGGCGGGCGTGGCCGCATCCTCCCGGTGGGCCGCCACGCGCGCCGCGCACTGATGCTGTGGCTGAAGCAGCGCGCCGCGCTCGCCGCACACGGCGAGATGGCGCTGTTCGTCGGCCGCGGCGGCCAGCGGCTGAAGCCACGCGGGGTGCAGCGCCGCGTCGAACGCTGGGCACGCCAGCGCGGCCTCGGCCAGCAGCTTCATCCGCACAAGCTCCGCCACTCGTTCGCCACCCACCTGCTCGAGTCCAGTTCCGACCTGCGCGGCGTACAGGAGCTGCTCGGCCACGCCGACATCGCGACCACGCAGGTCTATACCCACCTTGATTTCCAGCATCTGGCCCAGATATATGACCGTTCGCACCCGCGCGCACGGCGCCGGGGCCGCTAGCCACGCAGCAGGGAACACGGCGCATGGAGCAGTATCACGGCACGACCATCCTCGCGGTCCGCCGCGGCGACACCGTCGCCCTCGGCGGCGACGGGCAGGTCACGCTCGGCAACACGGTGGTCAAGGGCAACGCCCGCAAGGTGCGAACGCTGTATGACGGGCGCGTGCTCGCCGGGTTCGCCGGCGGCACCGCCGATGCGTTCACGCTGTTCGAGCTGTTCGAGGGCAAGCTGCAGCAGTTCGGCAACCTCACCCGCGCGGCGATAGAACTCGCCAAGGAATGGCGCACCGACCGGATGCTGCGTCGGCTGGAGGCACTGCTCAGCGTCGCCGACGCCGAGCGTTCGTTCATCATCTCCGGCAATGGCGACGTGATCGAACCCGAGCACGACCTGATGGCCATCGGCTCGGGGGGCGCCTACGCGCAGGCCGCGGCGCGCGCGCTGCTCCAGCACAGCACGCTGGATGCGCGTGAAATCGTCGAGTACTCGCTCGGCATCGCCGCCGAGATCTGCATCTACACCAATCGCAACCTCACCATAGAGACGCTGTCGACCGCGACCGACGGCTGAAGCCGCCGGTCCGGCAGCCACGCGCGGCCGCGGGCCCGCGTGCGCGACCGCGTCGCAGGAGCACACTCGATGTCGATGACGCCCCGGGAAATCGTCCAGGAACTGGACAAGCACATCATCGGCCAGGACGCCGCCAAGCGTTCGGTCGCGATCGCGCTGCGCAACCGCTGGCGGCGCGTCCAGGTCGACGAGCCGCTGCGCAGCGAAATCACGCCGAAGAACATCCTGATGATCGGCCCCACGGGTGTGGGCAAGACCGAGATCGCGCGCCGGCTGGCGCGACTCGCGCACGCGCCGTTCATCAAGGTGGAGGCGACGAAATTCACCGAGGTCGGCTACGTCGGCCGCGAAGTCGACAGCATCGTGCGCGACCTTGCCGACATCGCCGTGAAAATGGTGCGCGAGGAGGAGATGCGCAAGGTCCGCCACCGCGCCGCCGATGCCGCCGAGGAACGTATCCTCGACGTGCTGCTGCCGGGCAGCCGCGACATGCAGTCGGGCACCGAGCAGGACACGCGCCAGAAATTCCGCAAGAAACTGCGCGAAGGCGATCTCGACGAGCGCGAGATCGAGATCGACGTGAACGCGAACCCGGTCGGCGTGGAGATCATGGCGCCGCCCGGCATGGAGGAGATGACCAGCCAGTTGCAGTCGATGTTCCAGAACCTCGGCAGCGGCAAGACCCGGCGGCGCAAGATGAAGATCGGCGATGCGATGAAGCAGATCACCGACGACGAGGCCGCGAAGATGGTCAACGAGGAGGAGATCAAGCTGCGCGCGATCGAGTCGGTCGAGCAGCACGGCATCGTGTTTCTCGACGAGATCGACAAGGTCTGCCGCCGCCAGGAGACCGCCGGCGCCGACGTGTCGCGCGAGGGCGTGCAGCGCGACCTGCTGCCGCTGGTCGAGGGCTGTACGGTGAACACCCGCATCGGCATGGTGCGCACCGACCACATCCTGTTCATCGCATCGGGCGCCTTTCACGTCGCACGTCCGTCGGACCTGATCCCCGAACTGCAGGGCCGCCTGCCCATACGCGTCGAACTCGACGCGCTGAAGGTCGAGGACTTCGTGCGCATCCTCACCGACACCGACGCGTCGCTGACCCAGCAGTACCAGGCGCTGCTCGCAACCGAGGGTTTGAAGCTCGCCTTCGATCCGTCCGGCGTACAACGCGTCGCCGAGGTCGCCTTCCGCGTCAATGAACGCACCGAGAACATCGGGGCGCGCCGGCTGCACACGGTGATGGAGCGCCTGCTGGAGACGATCTCGTATTCCGCGGCCGACCAGGGCGGACAGAGCGTGCAAATAGATGCCGCCTACGTCGACGACCACCTCGGCAAGCTCGTCGAAGACGAGGATCTCAGCCGCTACATTCTCTGACCGCCGCGCACGCGGCGCTGGAGCAGGCGATGGGTGAACAGGCCCCGCAGACCCCGCACCCCGTCTCGATCCGGCTGCGGCGCAGGTCGCGGCTGCTCGAGGTCCGCTTCGACACCGGCGAGACCTTCGAACTGCCGCTCGAATACCTGCGCGTGCACTCGCCATCGGCCGAGGTGAAGGGCCACGGGCCCGGCCAGGGCCGCGTCGTTCCCGGCAAGCAGGACGTCGGCATCGAGCGCATCGAACCCGTCGGCAACTACGCGGTGCGGCTGTGCTTCGACGACGGCCACGCGAGCGGGCTCTACAGCTGGCGTATACTTTATGATCTGGGCCGCAACCGCGAGCGCTACTGGCAGGACTACCTGCGCCGCCTCGAATCCGTCGGCATGAGCCGACGCGCCGACTGAGCAGCCACGACGTGACCGATTCCGAAGCACAACGCCACACCGACTTCGGATTCGAAGAGGTGCCGTGGGAGGAGAAACGCGACCGCGTGCGCGGCGTGTTCGACTCCGTCGCGCAGCGCTACGACGTGATGAACGACCTCATGTCGGGCGGGCTGCACAGGCTCTGGAAACATTACGCGCTGGCGCGCACCGGGCTGCGCCCGGGCGGCTCCGCGCTCGACGTCGCCGGCGGCAGTGGCGACCTCGCGCTCGGGCTGGCCGCGCAGGTCGGCGAACGCGGCCGCGTCGTGCTGTCGGACATCAACTACCGCATGCTCGAGCGCGGCTACCGGCGCATGGTCGACGAGGGCGTCGCACCGCGCGTGCGCTGCGTGCTTGCCGACGCCGAGCGCCTGCCGTTCCCGGACCGCAGCTTCGACTGCGTGACCATCGGTTTCGGGCTGCGCAACGTCACTGACAAGGGCGCCGCACTTGCGGCCATGCACCGCGTGCTGCGCCCCGGCGGACGGCTGCTGGTGCTGGAGTTCTCGCGGCCGGCCGACGCGATCGGCCCGATCTACGATGTCTACTCGTTCCGCGTGCTGCCGCTGCTCGGCAAGCTGATCGCCAACGACGCGGAAAGCTACCGCTACCTCGCCGAAAGCATCCGCATGCATCCCGACCAGGACACGCTCGCCGGCATGATGCGCGACGCCGGGCTCGAGGACGTGCGCTTCCACAACCTGACCGGTGGCATCGTCGCGCTGCACATCGGGTTCAGGTACTGACCGGCGGCCCCATGAGCACCCCATTCTGGCTGCAGCCGCTGGAACGCCACCTCAACGCGCGCATCGCGGAGTCCGAGAGCGCGCTCGCGCTGCTGCCCGCACTCGAATCGCTGACCTTCGGCATCGAGGTGCACGGCGTGCCGCTGCTGCTGTGCCTGACGGTGCGAGATGGCCGGGTGCACGTGCACACCGACGGCGACCCGCCACCCGACGCCGCGGTCTCGGGCTCGATGGTCTCGATGGGCCAGCTCGCCGGCGGTGCCGGCGCCGAGCTGATCCGCGAGGGTCACGTCCGCATACGCGGTGACGCCGAGGTCGCGCAGCAGTTCCAGGCGCTGCTCGCGGCGGCGCGCCCGGACATGGAGGAAGAGCTCTCGCGGATCACCGGCGACATCGCCGCTCACCAGATCGGGCGCAGCTTCCGTGCGTTTGCCGATTTCGGCCGCCAGCTCTTCGGTCAGACCGCACAGCGCACCGGCACGTGGCTGCAGCATCCCGGCGGCCAGCTGCCGGCGCGCGAGGAGATCGAGCGCTTCTGCACCGACGTGGATCGTGTACGCGACGACGTGGACCGGCTGCAGGCGCGCGTCGAAAGACTCGAGCGCAGACGGCGCGCGGAGCGTGGCGAATGAGGTTCAGGCCGCGGCTACTGCTGCGCCTGATGGCCATACACCGCACGCTGGTGCGTTACGGCCTCGATGAAATCATCCTCGCGACGCACCTGTTCCGGCCACTGCGTTTCGTCTACCGCCTGAGCCCGCGCAACTGGCGCCGTCGCGTACACCACCTGCCGCGCGGTGTACGAATCCGGCTTGCGCTCGAGGCGCTGGGCCCGATCTTCGTGAAGTTCGGCCAGGCGGTGTCGACCCGCCGCGACCTGCTGCCCGACGACATCGCCGACGAACTGGTCAAGCTCCAGGACCAGGTGCCGCCGTTCCCCTCCGAAGAGTTCCGCCATATCGTCGAAGCCGCGCTGGGGGCCCCGGTCGGCGAACTGTTCGCGCGCTTCGACCCGGACCCGATCGCCGCCGCATCGATCGCCCAGGTGCACGGGGCACGGCTTCACGACGGCAGCGAAGTCGTGGTCAAGGCGCTGCGCCCCGGGATGCGCGACGTGATCGAGCGCGACGTGGAGGTCCTCTACGCGATCGCCGAACTCGCCCACCGTTACTGGAAAGCCGCGCGGCGGCTGCGCCCGGTGGAAGTGGTCGCCGAGTACGAGAAAACCATCACCGACGAGCTCGACCTGATGCGCGAGGCCGCCAACGGCGCGCAGCTGCGGCGCAACTGGCAGGGCTCGGCGCTGCTGTACGTGCCCGAGATCCACTGGGACCTGTGCCGGCCCAACGTGGTCACGATGGAGCGCATCCACGGCATACACATCAGCGACATGGACGCGCTACGCGCGGCCAACACCAATATCCGCAGGCTTGCGCACAACGGCGTGGAGATCTTCTTCACGCAGGTGTTCCGGCACAACTTCTTCCACGCCGACATGCACCCGGGCAACATCTTCGTCGACGTCAGCGACCCGGAGCACCCACGCTATCTCGCGATCGACTTCGGCATCATCGGGACGCTGAGCGAACGCGACCAGCACTACCTGGCCGAAAACTTCCTCGCGTTCTTCAACCGCGACTACCATCGCGTCGCGCGCCTGCACGTGGACTCGGGCTGGGTACCGCCCGACACCCGCGTGGAAGAACTCGAGTTCGCGATCCGCACCGTGTGCGAGCCCATTTTCAACAAGCCGCTGAAGGACATTTCCTTCGGCCAGGTGCTGCTGCGACTGTTCGAGACCGCGCGCCGCTTCAACATGGAGGTGCAGCCGCAGCTCGTGCTGCTGCAGAAGACGCTGCTGAACATCGAGGGGCTCGGCCGGCAGCTCTATCCGGAACTCGACCTCTGGGAGACCGCACAGCCGGTACTCGAGGAATGGATGCGCGAGCGCACCAGCCCGCGCACGATGTTCACGCGCCTCTACCAGAGCTTCCCCGAGATCAGCGAGAACATGCAGGCGCTGCCGCCGCTGGTCAGCGCGCTGATCCACCGCACCAGCGAGGGCAACATCCGGTTCCGCGTCGAGGACCCGGAGCTGTCGGGCCTGCGCAGCGACAACGCGCGCCAGCATCGTCAGCGCTACGGCGCGATTACCGGCGCGGCGCTGCTTCTCGGCGGCGTGTTCTGGCTCGGCATGGGCATCGCGCCCGAATGGCTCGGATGGGGACTCGGGGGCGCGGGCGTCGCCTGCCTCGCCTGGCACCGGCCGCGCTAGCGCAGCAGCCCCAGGACCGCCTCGGCCGCCGGCGCCGACGAGGCCGGATTCTGCCCCGTGACGAGGTGGCCATCGACTTCCACGTGCGCGGACCAGTCTTCTGCGCGCCCGAACCGTCCGCCCTGATCCTTCAGCCGGTCCTCGAGCAGAAACGGCACGTGCCCGGTCAGCCCCACGGCCGCCTCCTCGCTGTTGGTGAACCCGGTGACGCGTCGACCAGCGACCAGCGGATCGCCATCCTCGCGCGATACACCGGTCAGGACCGCCGGGGCATGGCAGACCGCCGCGACCGGCTTGCCGGCGTCGAACATCGCGCGGATCAGCGCGATCGAATGTACATCCCCGGTCAGGTCCCACAGTGGTCCGTGCCCACCGGGATAGAACACGGCATCGAAGTCGCCGGGGTCCACGTCGGCGAGGCGCTGCGTTCGGGCAAGCTGGCGCTTCGCCTCGTCATCGGCGTCGAAGCGCCGGGTGGCGTCGGTCTGGTGGTCCGGCTCGGCGCTTGTCGGATCCAGTGGCGGCTGCCCCCCGGCCGGCGAGGCCAGCGTGACCCGGGCACCGGCATCGACGAAAACGTAATATGGCGCGACGAACTCCTCGAGCCAGAAGCCGGTCTTCCTGCCGGTATCGCCGAGCCGGTCGTGCGAGGTCAGCACCATCAGCACGCGCGGCGGTGTCGCGGGGGTTTTATTCATCCTGGTCGTTCCTGTGGGCTGTCATCGGCGGCAAGTCGCCATGATGCCGCGGGTCGCCCGGGAACCCCAAAAAAGCCGGATGGCCTGGGGGGACCATCCGGCGGCTGCCGGGCAGCGCATGAACGCGCGCGTGGGGCCGCGCGACACTGTCAGGCGCGAGGGGTATCGCTCTCGAGTGCCATGATCCGACGTTCCACGCGCTCCAGCTCTTCTGCGGAGACTCGCGCGATCTCGGCGAGCACCTCGGCGTTTTCGAGTTCGACCGCCTGCTCGGCGAAGTCCGGCTCCAGTCCACGACCGTAGTCGCGCCGGATGGCCGCAAGCCGCTCTCGCAGTTCGTCGCGCCGGTTTCTGAGGCGCTGGAGTTCGTCGTCGGTGTCGTGCATGTGCGTCTCCCGGTACGCACCCGTCCGAAACGATTGGGGGCATCGAACGGGCACGGCATTCATTAGATCTCACGACGCTGCAGCACCGCCATCGGCGGTTTCCGCCGCCACGATACGCGGTTTCCGAAATGCCCGGGCGCTCAGGTCGATCCGGAATGCCCGGCCGTGTCGGGCTGCAGCAGCGGACGCAGCGCCAGCACGTCGTGGCCGGAGGGCTGCTGGTAGACGCGCAGCCCGAACTCCGGGACGACGGCGAGCAGGTGGTCGAAGATATCGCCCTGGATCGCCTCGTACTGCGGCCAGCGCGTGTCGGTCGTGAACCCGTAGATCTGCATGCCCACGCCCTGTGGCGTGGGTTCCATCTGCCGCACCATCAGGATGCGGTCCTGGTGGATGGACGGGTGGGTCTCGAGGTAGCGCAACGCGTACGCGCGGAAGGTACCGAGATTCGTCAGGTGGCGGGTATTGACGACGACATCGCGCTCGTCGCTGGCACAGTGCGATTCGTTCCACTCGGCGAGCTCGGCCTCCTTGTGGTCGATGTAGTCGCGGAGCAGCCGGAAGCGCCGGAAGCGCTCGATCTCGCCATCGGTCAGGAAGCGCACGGTCGCAAGATCGAGGTGGATCGTGCGGCTGATGCGCCGCCCGCCCGAATCGCGCATGCCGCGATAGTTCCTGAAAGAATGCTCGAGGAACTTGTGCGTGGGGATGACCGTGAACGTGCGGTCCCAGTTCTGCACGCGCACGACGTTCAGCGCGATGTCGATCACGTCACCGTCGGCGTCGAACTGCGGCATCTCGATCCAGTCGCCGACGCGCACGAGGTCGTTGTTGACGAGCTGGATGCCCGCGACGAATGACAGGATCGTCTCCCGGAAGACCAGGATGATGATCGCGGTCATCGCGCCGAGGCCGCTGATGAAATACCACGGCGACTGGTTCGCGAGCGCTGCGATCACCATGAAGGCCGCGAACAGGTAGGCGAGCAGCTTGACGACCTGCACGTAACCCTTGATCGGACGTCCCTGCGCGATCGGGTAGCGGTTGTAGATCGCGTGCACGGCATTGAGCAGCGCGCCGAACGTACGCACCAGCACGATCGCCAGTGTCGCGAGCATCAACCGCTGCACGAACTCAACCATCGCCGGCGCGAGGTGCGGCACCAGCAGCACACCGCGGTTGATGATGACAATCGGGATCACCGGCACGAGGCGCTCGAACACCTGGTGTTCGGTGACTTCGCGCGCCCACCAGGTCGGTGCCCGCGCGGCGATCAGGTCGACCACGCGCAGCAGGTAGCGCCGGCCCACGAGGTGACCAAACCACGCGAGCGTCAGCACCATGCCTGAGACGATCAGGACCTGCAGGGCCGGGTGCAGGTCCACCCAGCCGAACCACTCGCGCACCGGCACGTCGATGGCGGCCTGCTCGAGCAGCTCCTCAAGGCGGTCGATCACCGGGGTATCGGATGCGTCAGCGGATGCGTTCATTCAGGCGCCTCGGCACCACAGTTCCAGCACATCGCGAAGTGGCCGTCGATCTGCTCGCCGCACTTCGCACAGGTCCATGCGCGATCGGAACCATCAGGCTCACGCATCGCCTCCTCGATCAGCGCCTGCGCGCGCTTCTCGTCGGCGCGGTTGATGACCCACAACTGTGGCCAGCACTCGATGAACGGCACCTCGCCGAGCACGCCAAGCAGACCCTGGTTCTTGACCACCGCGGGGATGCCCTCGGCGCGCAGCAGGTTGCACAAGTGGTTGACCGTCACGATCGATTCATTGCTGAAGATCTTCTTCATCCCTTCAGGCTAGCAGACCCTGAAGGAAGGCTGCCGGGTCATCACCCCGCTCCAGTGCCTCGACCAGTGCGGAGCCGACGATCACGCCGTCGGCGTGCGCCCCCACGGCACGCACCTGCGCGGCTTCGCGTATGCCGAAACCCGCACACACCGGCAGCGGCGACACGCCTCGCAGCCGCTCCAGGTACTCGGCGAGCCCTGCCGGCAGGGCGCCGCCCCCGCCGGTGATCCCGGTCACGGTCACCGCGTAGACGAAGCCGCGGCTGGCCTCGCACAGCCGGCGGGCACGCTCCGGCGGGGTGGCGGGCGTGACCATCTGCACGAGGCCGGTGCCGGCGCGCTCGACCGCAGCGGTGAAAGGTGCACTCTCTTCCAGCGGCAGGTCGGGCACGATGAAGGCGCAGACGCCAACCGCGGCGGCGCGTGCCGCCAGCGCCTCGTAGCCGTAGGCGAGCAGCGGGTTCAGGTAGCTCATCAGCAGCAGTGGCGTCGCGTCGGGATCATGCCTTTCGCCCAGCCGATCGAGAATCCAGCGCAGGCTCACGCCGTTGGCCAGTGCACCCTGGCTTGCGCGCTGTATCGTCATGCCGTCGGCCATCGGATCGGTGAACGGCACGCCGATCTCGACCGCGTCGGCGTGCGCGCACACCGCGTCGAGGTGTTCGATGAACCGCGCCGGGTCGGGGTAGCCCGCGGTCAGGAACGCGACCAGCGCGGGCCGCCCTTCGTTACGGGCGGCGCGCAGCCGGTCGGCGAGTCGTTCATGGGCGTGCATGGCGGGGCTCCACGGGATAGCGGGCGAGCGTCGGCATGTCCTTGTCGCCACGGCCGGACAGGCCGATCAGGATGCGCCGGCCGGGGTTGTCGGCGGCCCAGTCGCGCGCGCCGGCGAACGCGTGCGC
This sequence comes from Gammaproteobacteria bacterium, assembly GCA_003567855.1. Lineage (GTDB taxonomy): Bacteria > Pseudomonadota > Gammaproteobacteria > Steroidobacterales > PWYM01 > PWYM01. Next base: position 17,473 of record PWYM01000176.1, read on the forward strand.
GGTCTCGAGCGCCGGCAGGATACCCTCCAGCGCACAGCATTCGTTCAGCGCATCGAGCGCCGCGGCGTCGTCGGCGACGATGTAGCGCACCCGGCCCACGGCCTGCAACAGTGCATGCTCCGGGCCGACGCCCGGGTAGTCGAGTCCGGCCGACACCGAGTGCGTGCCGCGGATCTGGCCGTCATCGTCCTGCAGCAGCACCGTGTAGCAGCCCTGCAGCACACCGGGGCGTCCGCTCGCGAGCGTCGCCGAGTTGTCGCCGAGTGCCATGCCGCGACCGCCGGCCTCCACGCCGAAGATCTGTACCTCGCGGTCGGCGAGCAGCGGATGGAACAGCCCGATCGCGTTGGAGCCGCCGCCGACGCACGCGAACACCGCATCGGGCAGCGCGCCGGCCGCGTCGAGCATCTGTGTACGGGCCTCGCGGCCGATCACCGCGTGCAGCTCACGCACGAGGTAGGGGTACGGATGTGGCCCTATCGCCGAGCCGAGCAGGTAGTAGGTCTGCTCCGGGTCCGACACCCAGTCGCGCAACGCCTCGTCGATCGCCGAGCGCAGCGTGCGGTCGCCGGACGTCACCGACTTCACCTCGGCGCCGAGCCTGCGCATGCGATCGACGTTGGGCGCCTGGCGCTCGACGTCGACGGCGCCCATGTACACGGTGCACGGCAGTCCGACGCGCGCGCATGCTGCGGCCGACGCGACACCGTGCTGCCCGGCGCCGGTCTCGGCGATCACGCGACGCGCACCAAGGTGACGCGCGAGCAGCGCCTGGCCGACCGCGTTGTTGATCTTGTGCGCGCCGGTGTGCGCGAGGTCCTCGCGCTTGAGCCAGACCTCCGCACCCCACGCCTGAGACAGGTTGGCCGCGTAGGTCAGCGCCGTCGGCCGCCCGACCCAGGTGTCGAGTTCACGGTGGAAGCGCTCGAGGAACGCCGGCTCGCGCAGGTAGCGATCGACGCCATCGGTCAGCCGCTCGAGTGCCGGGACCAGCGTCTCGGGGACATAGCGCCCCCCGAACGGGCCGAAGCGACCGCACGCATCGGGCAGGCGTCCGGCGAGCAGGTCTTCGAGCAGCGCATCGCGTTCGGTCGCGGTCAGTTCAGTCATCGTCGTCGTACTCCGCTGCCCGGGCCGCGGCAATGAACGCACGGATGCGCCCGGGATCGTTGCGTCCCGGTGCGGCTTCCACGCCGCTCGAGACGTCCACGCCGAACGGGCGCACCTGGCGCACCGCGTCGGCGACGTTGTCAGGGTCGAGCCCGCCGGCGAGTACAAGCCGCGTGCGCCGCGCCACGCGCGCGGCGAGCGCCCAGTCGGGCCGCTGCCCGGCGCCGCTGCGGGCACCCTCGTACAGCACCAGCGGCGGCCACGCACCCGGGTCGCCGTCGGCGTGCAGCCGCGCGTCGCGGTACACGGGCAACTGCGCACACGCGGGATCCACCGTCAGCGCGTCGAAATCAGCCGCATCTGTCTGCAGACGGTCCGGCCTGAACCCCTGCCAGACCTCGAGCCAGTAAGCCGGCACCGGGTGCAGCATCACCGCGACGCGTTCGACGCCCGGCGGCACGCCGCGCGCGAGTGCCGCCGCACGGGCGGGCGTCAGCGCCCGCGGCGACGGCGGGTGGAAGACGAAGCCGAGCGCATCGGCGCCGGCGTCGACCGCGGCCGCGACGCCGGCGGGGCCGCTCATGCCGCAGATCTTGATCCACAGGCTCACGCGGCGGCCTGCCGGCCGGCCACGAGCATGCCCCCGAGCAGCGCTGCCGGCGACGGCGCACGCATCAGCGCCGAACCGACCAGCGCGAGATCGTAGCCGAGCGCGGCGACGCGCGCGGCATCGTCGGCCGATGCCAGCCCGGACTCGGCGACCGACGGGACGCCGGGCGGGAAGGCCGCGCGCAGGGTACGGAAGCGGTCGGCGTCGATGGCGAGGGTGCGGAGATCGCGGCAGTTCAGCCCGACGAGCAGGTCGATGCCCGGATGGCGGGCAGCGACGGCGCCGGCGCGCGCGAGCTCGTCGCCGTCGAACGCCTCGAGCAGCACGAACAGCCTGCACTCGCCAGCGGCCGCGAGCATCGCGTCGACGGTTGCGTCGTCGAGCATCGCGAGGATCACGAGCACGCCACCGGCGCCGGCGGCGCGCGCCTCCCAGACCTGCCACGGGTCGACGAGGAAATCCTTGCGCATCACCGGCACGCCGTACGGTACCAGCGCCGCGGCGACCGCGGCGAGATGCGCGAGGCTGCCGGAGAAGACCTCGGGCTCGGTCAGCACCGACACCGCCGCGGCGCCGGCCTCGGCGTACAGGCACGCCTGTGCCGCCGGGTCCGCGTTCACGGCAAGGTCGCCGGCCGACGGTGACCGAAGCTTCACCTCGGCGATCACGTCGAAACCGCCACTGCGGCGCAGCGCGGCGGGCGTCTCCCAAGCGCCGGCGCGCGCGACCAGCGCGTCGAAGTCTTCGGCGGCCCGGCTGGCGGCCGCACGGGCACGGCTGCCGCGTGCCATGCGCGTGAGCAGATCACCGTCTTCGGGAGACACGCTCATGACGCGCACCGCCGGCCGAAGGTGGCGAGCGCGTCGAGTACGCGTGCGCCGCGCCCGTCGTCGAGCGCGGCACCTGCCGCCGCAACGCCGTCGGCGAGCGTGACGGCCTCGCCCATGAGTTCGAGCACGAGCCCGGTGTTGAGCACCACCGCATCGCGATAGGCGCCCCGGTCCTCGCCACGCAGCACGCGTTCGAGCGCGGCGGCGTTGTTGCCGGCGTCGCCGCCAGCGAGCGCCTCCGCATTGCAGCGTGGCAGGCCGACGTCGGCTGGATCACGCACCGACTCGCGCACCTCGCCGGGCGAGACGTCGAACAGGTGATAGGGCCCGACCGGCGTCGCCTCGTCCCAGCCCGGCGTGCCGTGCACGACGAACGCGCGGCGGATCGGCAGCCCTGCGAGCGCCTCGGCGAGCAGCCGCGCGACGCCGACGCTGAACGCGCCGATGAGCTGGAACGGCGGCTTGGCCGGGTTCACGAGCGGGCCGAGCATGTTGAACACGGTGCGCACCCCGAGCGCGGTGCGCACCGGCATGATCGATTTCATCGCCGGGTGGAAAGCCGGCGAGAACAGGAAGGTGAAGCCGGTGGCGGCGAGACATTCACCCACTTCGGTCGCGTCGAGCGGGCGCGACAGTCCGAGCTCGGCGAGTACGTCCGAGCTGCCGCAGCGGCTGGAGACCGAGCGGTTGCCGTGCTTGGCGACGCGGACGCCCGCCGCGGCGGCGAGCAGCCCGGTCGCCGTCGAGATGTTCACCGACCCCGAGCCGTCGCCGCCGGTGCCGACGGTGTCTACACACGACGAGCCCGGCGGCAGCGCCGGTGCGAGCGCGAGCTCGCGCATCACCGACGCGAAGCCGCGCAGCTCGTCAGCGGTCTCGCCCTTCGCGCGCAGCGCCGCGAGCAGGCCGCCGGCCTGCACCGGGTCGACGTCGCCGGCGGCGAGCGCGTGCATCAGCCGCCTGGCCTCGCCTTCGGTCAGGTGTTCGCCGCGCAGCAGGCGTTCGAGGGGGTCGCGCTGGTCGGCGGCCATCACGCCGCCCTCGCCGGGTCACGCACGACGCCGAGGAAGTTCGCGATCAGGTCGTCACCGGCCGGGGTCAGCACGCTCTCGGGGTGGAACTGCACCCCCTCGATGGCGAGCGCCCGGTGGCGTACACCCATGATCTCGTCCTCGCGCGTGCGCGCGCTGACGATGAACTCCGACGGCACGCCCGACGTGTCGGCGGTCAGCGAGTGGTAGCGCCCGGCCTCGAACGGCTGCGGCAGGCCACGGTAGACACCGTCGCCGTCGTGTTCGACCAGCGAGGTCTTGCCGTGCATCAGCCGGCGTGCACGCACGATGCGTCCGCCGTAGTGCTGCACGATGCACTGATGACCAAGGCACACGCCGAGGATCGGGATGCGCCCGGCGAAGGCTTCGATCATCGCGGTCGAACAGCCGGCGTCCTCGGGTCGACCGGGCCCCGGCGAGATCACGAGATGCGTCGGTTCAAGACGCGCCGCGGCGGCGACGTCGATGGCGTCGTTGCGGTAGACGCGCACGTCGGCACCGAGCACGAGGAAGGCCTGCACCAGGTTGTAGGTGAAGGAGTCGTAGTTGTCGATCAGCAGCAGTCTCACAGTCCTTCTCCGGCCATTTCCAGCGCGCGGCGCAGCACCGCGCTCTTGGCGAGCACTTCCTCGTATTCGGCCTGCGGCACGCTGTCGGCCACGATACCGGCGCCCGCCTGGAAGCTGTAGCCCTCGCCGTTGAACACCAGCGTGCGGATCGCGATCGCCTGGTCCATGTCGCCGCCGTGGCCGAAGTACCCGACGGTGCCGGCATACAGGCCGCGCGGCACGGGTTCCAGCGCGTCGATGATCTGCATCGCGCGCACCTTGGGCGCACCAACCAGCGTGCCCGCCGGAAACGCCGCGGCGAACAGGTCGAATGCATCGCGACCGTGCGCCAGTTCACCGTGCACCCCGCTGACGATGTGCATCACGTGGCTGTAACGTTCGATGCTCCGGTACGGGTCCACGTGCACGCTGCCGGCGCTCGCGACGCGTCCGAGGTCGTTGCGCGCAAGATCGACGAGCATCACGTGTTCGGCGTTTTCCTTGGGATCG
>PWYM01000128.1 GCA_003567855.1 Gammaproteobacteria bacterium
GGCGACTCGGGCGAGCAGGCGCTGCACACGCTGTCTCACCTGTGGCGCACCGTGGAAAAAAGCTGGTACCTGCAACGCTCACCGCAGACCGACGAGCAGCACGACTTCGTGCTGGGCTGGGCGGAGCGCGAACGCTCAGCAGGCGGCCGGCGCTGAAGCCGGGCGTCGCCTGCGCGCAGACGGCCAGACAAGCAGTGCCAGCACCCCGACGGTGAGTGCGAACGCGCTGCCGCCGCCACCGCCGCCGCTGCCTCCGCCCCCCGGCGGTGACCCGGTGCCGTCGCCGGCGCTCATCGCGGTGATCGTCAGCGGCACCGTCCTGCCCGGCGCTGTACCGACGCGCTCGGCGAAGTCAGCCTCGACCTCGGCGTCGCCGCGGCCGGAGCGGCTGCCGACGAGTTCATGCTCGACCCGGACGGTGTCGCCGCTCGGCAACGTGCCCAGCGCGCACTCGATGCTCTGCCCGTCGACCTCGCAGTCGGCGCCGTTGAGGTCGGCGACGCGGACGTCGATGAACGCGGGCAGCACCGTGCGCAGCCTGACGTCGGTCGCTTCACGGTCACCGCGGCTGCGTACCGTCACCGCGATCGTGAAGGGTGAATCGACCGGCGTCGTGATCCCCTGCACCGGCGCCTGTACGGAGATATCCGCGTTGGGCGACTGCAGGCAGCTGCCGCTCGCGACCTCGCGCGCGATGTTCGGTGACACCGTGTCGATGCTGCACTGGGAGAAGGTGTCGGCAGATGACGAGACGCTGGGCGCCATGATGAAGCCCGAGGGTGTCGTTTCGCAGACCGAGTCGCTTTCGTTGTCGTGCTCGGCGCCGAAGTTGTGGCCGATCTCGTGGGCGATGATCGCCGCGTCGAGCATCGTGCTGAAACTTACGCGGCTGAGCGCGGCGCCGGCGCGCGGCTGGCACAGCGTGCCGCTCGGCGTGAAGAACGCGATGCCGGCAGTATCGTCCTCGAGCCCGCGGTCGGTGAGCAGGTGCGACAGCACGTCGTCGGCGAGCGACGAGGCGGCGCGAAAGTCGCCAAACTCGCCAAGCAGCGTCTCCGGATTGATCTCTTCACCATCGACGAACGGGTCGCTGCCGGTGTCGAGGATGTCGATAGACGTGACGTCGAACTGCACGCCGATCTGTTCGCGGTAGATGCCATCGACGATGTTGACGCGGCCGAGCAGCTCGGCCTCGGCGTTGGCGCCGAACCGCGACCTGAACGGTGCGTCACCGACCATCGACAGCGTGACCACGGGAAGCGGGCCGTTGCCCGCGGTGCCTTCGCCATTGCCGTCGGTTTCGGCGGCGGGCGCCGACGCGTCGAGCACGCTGCGCTGCAGCTCTCCCTGCAGGGCCGCGAGGGCCCGGTCGCCGGACATCAGTCGGCGTACCCGTTCGCCGGTGGTCGCGCAGGTCAGCGCGCCGGGGTCGATGCGGGTATCCGCGAGCCTGTAGACGACGGTCGCGTCGGCCGCCGCGGACGACGCGATGGCCGCGTACGGCGTGACGCCGCCGGCCGGCTCGATTGCGAACCATTCACCGCGAAGGCTGACCAGCCCACGGTAGGAATCCCGATGACGGGTCAGACGCACCCACGAGTCGGACTCGCCAGCGACGCGGCCTTCGAGTACGTCGACGTCGTGATTCAGTCCGAGGCGGGCGAGGCGCGCGTTGGGTGCGAGCTCGAGCACCCAGGCGCGCCCCAGCGCGTGGAATTCGAGCACCTCGCCGGCGCTGTCGCCGGGTGCGGGGCGCGTGGTCATCTGCCGGGCCGGCTCGTGGTGGTCGATGTGATAGCCGGCCGCCCGCGGGTCGCCGTGCGCGGCGGCGCTGAGCACGAACAGCAGCGCACAACAGGCGCCGCGACGCAGCGATGCGAATCGAGTGATCATCGGCGCATGTTCGCGGCCGTGGGCGCCGACCGCTGCGCGCCAGGTCGCAGAATGCGCGCTTGATCAGTCGTCTTCGCGCACACGATAGGTAAATCGCTGCGTGAGGTGTGCGCCGGGCGTGGCGACGGGTGCGCCGTCTGACATCCGGGGCCTGAAGCGCCCGGTGCGTGCGAGCTGGTCGACCAGCGCGTCGTCGATCATGCCGGGCGGGTCTGCGTCGACGACCTCGATGTCGTGCGCACGCCCGTCGGGACCGATCGTGAACGCCACCCGCGCGTAGCCGCGATGTGGCTCGCCACGGGCGCGGTGTCCGGGTGAAACGGGCGGCACGAAATACACCTGTTCGGCGCGCCCGAGGTATTCGTCCCTGAGCTCGGGGGTGTCTTCCAGCAGCGCCCAGGCATGCTCGAGCCGCGTAATTGCCTCGTCCGGCTCACGGTCCCAGACCAGGTGCCAGTGAGCCCACGCGATCGAGAGTCGGGCGAGCTCGTCGACCGGTGCGTCCGGGTCGTCCTCGAACAGCCGCGTCGCCGCTTCGAGCGCGGCGTGGGCTTCGCGCTGCCCGGCGGCGTCGCGCGGCTCGCGCTGCGTGACGCGCCGCGCGCTGCGGCGGTCGAGCGCGAAACGCATCGCCATGGGGGTCTGGTGCGTCCATGAGTGGGCGATCTCGCGCAGCAGCGCGCTGCGCCGGGCGCGCTCCTCCGGCAGCTCCGAGTACTGGATCTCGAGCATCTGCTCGTAGACGTCGCGCTGCGCATGGCCGAAGCCGCGTTCCGCGAACCATGCCGCGCGGCGTGCGTGCGCTGCGAGCAGTGCGTCGGGGTCGTCGGCGTGTGCACGCTGCGCGAGCAGTTCGACCTCTTCCAGCCAGCGTCGGGATTCCTGTTCATCGCCCATCCCGTGATAGGCGCGGATCAACCCCCAGATCGCGTCCATCTGGCTGGGGTCCTGCAGTCCGAAGGCGCGCCGGTGGAGGTGCCGCGCGCGCTCCATGACGACGAGCGCCTCGAGGTGCCGGCCGGCCGCGTTGTAGGTTTCGCCGAGTTCGACCAGGGGCGTTGCCAGCGCGCCTGAAAACTCGCCAAACTCCGACTCCAGCAGCGCGATCGCGTCCTGGTACGCCGACTCGGCGTCGTCGAAGGTGCCCGTCGCACGCAGCTCGCGGGCGCGCAGCAGCAGCGCCTCGGCCTCGAGCGTGCGCGCCGATGGGGTCTCGTCGCCGTGGTCCTGCGCGGCGCCGAGTTCCGACGCAATGTCGGCCGCGCCGGCCACCGTGAACAGCCCGGCCAGGCCCGCGCCCAGCGCGAGCATCGCGAGCATGCCGCACGCGTGGCGCGGTTCAGGGCTCGAACGCGAACTTGAATTCATAGGTCTGCTCCGGGCTCGTGGCCGGCTCGCCATCCGCGAAAGAGGGGCGGAAGCGCGTGCGGTTGAGCGTACGCCGCACCGTAGATTCCTTGAGGCCGGGCGGGTGTGACTCGACGATGTCGACGTCCTCGGCGCGGCCCATCGTGTTGACCCGGTAGCGCGCGACGACGATCCCGTCCTCGAGTCCCGGCTCGGCGTCGCGAGGCCTGATGCCAAGCCACGACGGCTGCGGACTCGTGACCGCGAACGGCGATGCAAACCACTGCTCGCGCAGTTCGGTGCCCTGCTCGGAAAGCTCGAGGACCTGCCAGGCTTCGCGGTAGGCGTCGAGGGCGGCATTGCGCCGCCCCGCCGCCATCTGCCAGTCGCCCAGATCGACCAGCAGGCGCGCCTCGACGTCGCGCGGCACCGGGTCCTGCGCGCGCACCACGTCGAGAGCGCGTGACAGTGCCGTGCGTCCGGTCGGGTGACCGGGGGGCGAGCGCGGCGCCTGGTTGGGTTCAATGTAGTTCTGCTGGTTGCGCAGGCTGCCGGCGAGCGAGCGCAGCGGGATCACCAGGCGCAGGTCGGTGTCGCCGCCGTCGCGTTCGATAATGCTGACGGCACGCATGTACATCTCGCGCTCGTCGACGAAGCGCAGCGTGCGCCGGTACCAGCGCGCCAGACGGTACAGCGCCGGCAGCAGCTCGGGGGACTGCGCCCCGTAGCGGCGTTCGGCGATCCGGAACGCTTCCACGGCCGTGTCGACGGCATCTTCGTACGCATCGACCGCGAGCAGGCTCGTGGCCATGCCGTCGAGCATCTCGAGCTGCGCGGGGTTGAACAGCCCGAGCGCGCGGCGCGACAGGCCCTGGGCCTCGCTGTAGGTCGCGACGGCAACCATGTGTTCGCCCATTTCGCGATACGCATGGCCGAGCTCGACGAGCGGGTCGACCTGCTCGGCGCTGAACGGCCCGAAGACTTCGCGGGCGATGTCCACAGCGCGCGAGAGTGTGCTTTCCGCGGCTTCCGGCGCGCCGGCGTGGCGCTGCGCGCGGCCGAGCGCGGTGAGCGGTTCGACGAGTTCGCCGCCGGCGCGCCCGTAACGCGCTTCCCATTCCGGCAGCAGCGTCTCGCCGACGATGAGTGCGGCGTCGTAGTCCTCGTCATCGAGCGCCGCGCGAAAACGCATCTCCAGCTCCATCGGCCCGCTCGGTGCCTGCGGCGCGAGCAGCAGTTCGGGTGGCGCATCGGCGCGCGACGGCCACTGGCCCGCTGCTGCGGTGCCGGCGAACATGGCGAGCGCGACGGCCAGTGCCGGCAACGCCGCGCCGTGCATGGCGACAGGCGGTCGGCTGGCCAGGCGGGGTCGCGGAAGGGTGGTGCAGCTCAAGGCTTTCATACGGCTCGTACGATTCTATCCCTGTGTTTGAACGCGCGCGCGCCCGACGGTTTCATCGCGGGTGCAGAAGCCGCAGCGCGGCGCGGCCGCGCCGGAAAGCCGTGCCGAGTCGGGCCGTTGGGTATAATTCGCCGCCTCGACTTTCCGCTGTCCGACGTGCGGAGGCGCCCCCGCGGGCGCCCCCTTGGACAGCCATTCCCACGAGGTTGCAATGGTCCATTCCCGCCGTTTTCGCCGCCGTTGGGCGACGTTGTCCGCAATGCTGCTGTTCACCCTGGTGTTCGCAACGCCTGCGCCCGCCGACGAGGCGCGCCTGCTGCGCTTCCCGGCCATCCACGGCGACGCGATCGCGTTCGTGCACGGCGGCGACCTTTGGCGCGTGCCGGCCAGCGGCGGTGATGCCGTCCGGCTGACCACGCACCCGGGACAGGAGCTGTTTCCGCGCTTCTCGCCCGACGGATCGAAGCTTGCGTTCACCGGCCAGTACAACGGCGACGAACAGGTCTACGTGATGCCGGCCGCCGGCGGCGAGCCGCGCCAGCTCACGTGGTACCCGGCGCGCGGTCCGCTGCCGGACCGCTGGGGCTTCGACAACAAGGTCTATGGCTGGACGCCCGACGGCGACGCCGTGCTGTTCCGCAGCCTGCGCGACGGCTTCACACCGGCCGAAGGGCGGCTGTTCCTCGCCGGCGCCAACGGCGCGATGCCCGAAGCGCTGCCGATGCCGAGCTCCGGCGCCGGCGCGTATTCGCCCGACGGCACGAAGCTCGTGTACTCGCCGCTGTTCCGCGACTTCCGCACCTGGAAGCGCTACGAGGGCGGCTGGGCGCAGGACCTCTACATCTTCGACCTCGAGTCCGGCAGCGCGCGCCAGATCACCGACCATCCGCGCACCGACCGCGATCCGATGTGGCTCGAGGACGCCATCTATTTCGTCTCCGACCGCGACGACACGCTGAACCTCTACCGCTACGACCTCGACAGCGAGGAGGTCA
>PWYM01000071.1 GCA_003567855.1 Gammaproteobacteria bacterium
GCCGAGGATGCGCGCATCCGCGTGCTGCTCGAGCGCGAGGTGGCCTGTCCGGAACCCGACGAGGCTGCGTGCCGGCGTTGGTTCGAGGCGCATCCCGAGCGCATGCGTACCCCCGATGCGCACGAGGTGTCGCACATCCTGCTGCCGGCGCCGCCCGACGATGCCGAGGCGCGTGCCGATGCGCGCACCCGTGCGCGGTCATTGACCGAGACGCTGCAGGCGGCGCCGTCACGCTTCGCGACGCTGGCCGGCGAGCACTCGAGCTGTCCGTCGCGTGATGCGGGCGGCCATCTCGGCGTGGTCACCGGGCGCGAGACGGTACCGGAATTCGCGCGCGCGCTTTCGAGGCTGCCGGTCGGCGAGGTGCCGGAACACCCGGTCGAGACCCGCTACGGGTTCCACGTGGTGCTCGTGCATGCGCGCCACGAGGGTAGGCCGCTCGAGTTCGACGCTTGCCGCGAACGTATCGCCGACTATCTACGCGAGCACGTGCGCCGCAAGGCGATCAGCCAGTACATCCGCATCCTTGCCGGCCGTGCGAGCATCACGGGCATCGATCTCGGGGGTGCGGACAGCCCGCTGGTGCAGTAGAGGGCTTCGGCGCTCAGGCGCGGGTGTCGAGTGCGTCGATGATCAACCGCTGCAGGTGGTCGCAGTAGCGGTCCATGTAGTTGGCATCGTCCCAGCCGTGGAACAGCCACGGGTTCATCAGCGTGTGGCGCAGCAGGAAGATGTGATCGGCATCGCGGTCTTCGTCCAGCGGCGTGTCGGTGAAGCTTTCTGCATCGACGTCCAGGGCCTCGCAGAGCCGCTGCGCGGCGGCGTCCGGCGTGCGGCTGCGAAGGATCGAGGTATGGGTGCCGATGAACTCGCGGGTCTGGATCGGCTGCCCGGCGTCGAGGCGCAGGTGGCTGAGCACGCGCCGCGTGAACGCGTTCGTCGCGGCGAGGCTGCGGTTACCCGCCGGGTTCAGCGCGATGCACAGCAGGTTGGTGTCGGGCTCTACCGGCACGACGACCCGGCAGCGACCGGCGAGCGCTTCGGCGGTCTGCTGCAGGCGGTCGTAGAGGTACTCACCGGCCTGCACGGTGTTGCGCAGCAGCCGGCCGAAGTGCTCGCGGTCGAGCGGCAGCATGCGGTGGGTGATCCACACCGCCGCGGCGGCGGCACCCGGCTTGGAACCCTCGAGGATGCATTCGCCCAGCGGCGGGTCGGCGTCGTCGGATGCTGTCGGCCGGGCCGTGGTGTCGTCGAGATAGGCCGGGCGCTGTCGCACGAAGCGTATGATTCGTCGGTCGCGCACGACGAGCGCGCCGCTGCCGTACGGGACGTAACCGAGCTTGTGCGGGTCCACGGTGACCGAGTCGGCCGATGCGAGATGGGTGAACGCGTCGTAGACCGCCTGTGACGGGAAATAGCGGAACGTCTCGCGCATCGCGTCGTGCGGGCATGCACTGCCGTCGCGTTCCCGGAACATGCTTGCGAGGTAACCGCCCCATGCGGCGTCGACGTGCACCGGCATGCACAGGCCCTGCTGCTGCAGCTCGTCGCGCAGTTCGACCAGCGCGCGAATCGGATCGATGGTGCCGAACTCGGTGGAGCCGAGCACACCGACGGTTGCGAGCACCGGCTGCTGCTCGCGTGCGGCCGCGGCCGCGAGTTCGGCGAGCGCGGCGGCATCCATGCGCATGTGTGCATCGGTCGGCACCAGGCGAAGCTGGCGCTCGCCGAGCCCGAGCAGCTGCATCGACTTGGCCCAGCTGTAATGGGCGGTGATTGGCGCGAACACCACCGGTGTTGCGAGGCCATGGCGCTGCTGGAACGCGGCGGTGCCGAGCTGCTCGAGACTGGCATCGCGAACGGCTGCGTGCAGCGCGGCGGCCTCGCCGGGCGAGTGTCCTGCGAGCAGTGTCTGCCACGCATCGTGGAGATCGAGCACCTTCGCGAGGGGCAGGTTGTACAGCGCCCATGGCGGGAGTTCTTCGAGCGGTGTGCCGTCGACGTCCAGTGACCGTGCGACCGGCCGGCCGGCGCCGGCAAGCGCGAGCGCAAAGCTGCGCGCCGCGCGCAGGTGATACAGCGCCTCGTAGTTCGCCACCGTGCCGCCCGACGTCAGGTGGCCCCACGCGCACGGGTGTGTGCCGGTGTCGGTGGCCATGCCGAGCATTCGCGCGAGCTGGGTACCGGCCTCGAGCTCGAGCTGCTGGGTCACCGGTGCGGCGTCCTTGTGGACGTTGTTGGGGTTGTAGAGCGTCGTGACGAGCTGCGCGAGCAGTCCCGGCAGCAGCAGGTCGGAACACATGTGGCCGACGTAGCGCGGCGAGAAGACCGGGATCGACTTCTTCAGGTTCGCGCTCAGGACGTTGAGTTCCTGTTCGAGCCGCGCGACGGCCTCGCTGAATTCGGGCGTGATGCGGTCGGGGACCGTTACGGCCGGCGGGTCGGTCGGATGGAAATTGCGCCGCCAGTAGACGTGGTCGCGCAGAAAGTCGACGAGCAGGCGCTCGAGCAGCGGGCCGTTCTCGCCGTTGAGGCCAAGGAAGAGGGGCGCCAGGAAGGCGTTGTCATGTTGCTGCACGGGCAGGCTCCGGTCGCGTGGGTGACGCCTCACGGGGGGCGCATGCGCGGTGCTTGCGCGGGTCAGCCGCCGGGCTGACAGCGTATTGCCTCATGGGCGTCCGGCGCGGGGTAGCCGTGGAATATGCGTATCTGCCGATGCGCACCGGTGCCCGGTAGCGAGCGGGCGGTGTCGCTATGCGGGCACTGTATGCGTGTGCTGCGCCCGGTGGGTGATCAGTAGTCGTCGTCCTCGTCCGGGTTGAGGATGTCCTCGATCCACGTCAGGCCCGCGACCGCGCGCGGCATGCCGAGCGTGGTCACCGCGAGCAGCGCCACCTGCCGCAGCGCTTCCTCGCTGATGCCGTCATCCAATCCGCGCCGCGTGTGGCTGTGGGTCGCGCCCTCGCTGCCCGACCCGATCGCAAACGCGAGCTTCACGAGCCGCCGTTCGCGCGGCGTCAGCGGCCCGGCCGCTGCGCACGCCTCGCCCAGATCACAGTAGTGATCCCAGATGTCCGGAAATTCCTCGGCCAGCTCCCCGGCCCCCGCCGGCAATTCATCTGTCATCGCGCTCTCCCCGTCGGTGCGTGCCTGGGCGTACGTGGGTCGGACCGGCGTGCCTGCTCGGGTCGGACCACCGCAACATATTGATACTCCGGGATTGTAGGCCCCCTATGGCCACGCGCAAAGCGTCGCGGCCAGCGCTGCGGCCGGGGTAGCATGACGGCCGGATGGAGTCTCGGGAGGGCGACGACATGGCGGTGACTTCGCGACGTGCGAGCCACATCCTTGCGATCGACCAGGGTACGACATCGACGCGGGCGTTCCTGTACCGGCTCGACCTGGGCACCCCTGTCGCCACAGCGTCACGTGAACTGCCGCAGGTTTACCCGCGCGACGGCTGGGTCGAACATTCGCCGGACGAGATCTGGTCGGCAACTGTCGCGACCTGTTCGGAGGTCCTCGCGCGTAGCCGCGTCAGGGCCGATGCCCTCGCCGCGATCGGCATCACGAACCAGCGCGAGACCACGCTGCTCTGGGACCGACGCAGCGGCGAGCCGCTCGGCAACGCGATCTGCTGGCAGGACCGGCGCGGCGAGCCCAGGTGCAGGGCGTTGCGAGAGCAGGGTCAGGACAAGCTGATACGCGAGCGCACGGGCTTGCTCGCGGACTCGTATTTCTCGGCGACCAAGCTCGAGTGGATGCTCGACCAGGACAGTTCCCTGCGCACGCGTGCGGCGCGCGGCGAGCTTGCGTTCGGGACCGTCGACACTTACCTGTTGTGGCGGCTGACCGGTGGTGATTGCCACTGTACCGATGTGACCAACGCATCCCGGACGATGCTCTACGACATTCACCGGCAGTGCTGGGATTCCGATCTGCTCTCGCTGTTCGACGTGCCCGAGGCGGTGTTGCCCGAAGTCGTTGACTCAGCGGGGACGTATGGGCACACCGATGCCGAGCTTTTCGGCGCACGGGTGCCGGTTTGCGCGCTGGTGGGTGACCAGCAGGGTGCGATGGTGGGGCAGGGCTGCACCAGGCCCGGCATGATCAAGAGCACGTATGGCACGGGGTGTTTCGCGCTGGTCAATACCGGTGCACAGCCGGTGCTGTCGAAGTCCGGGATGGTTGCGACGGTGGCGTATCGTGCTGGCGCACGAAGCGCGTACGCGCTGGAAGGCAGCATCTTCAATGCGGGCAGCACGATACAGTGGCTGCGCGACGAGATGCAGTTGATACGCACTGCGGCGCAGTCGGAAGCGGTCGCGGCCAGCCTTGTGGATAATGGTGGCGTTTACCTGGTGCCGGCGTTCACGGGACTCGGTGCGCCGCACTGGGATGCCGATGCGCGCGCTGCGGTGATCGGGCTGCGTCGCGATACCGGAGCGGCGCACATGGTCCGTGCAGCCCTTGAAGCGGTCGCCTACCAGACCTACGACCTGCTGGAAGCAATGCGCCACGACGGCATTGCTCCGCCGGCGGTCATGCGTGTCGACGGCGGGATGGTCGAGAACCAGTGGCTGATGCAGTTCCTCGCCGACATCTGCGCGGTGCCGGTCGAGCGGCCCGCCGACAGCGAAACCACGGTGCGCGGCGCGGCAATGCTCGCGGCGATCGGCGCCGGCGTTCTCGACTCCCTCGAGGATGCTGCTGCGCTCTGGCAGCTCGACCGTGTCTTCGAGCCTCGCCTCGATGCGGCGCGGCGATCGGCGCTGATTGATGGATGGGGTGACGCTGTTGCGCGCACCCGGTCGTTTCCGACGGGGTCGGACCGACGCAAGTAGATGATTTTATGGAGAGAAGTCCACGTTCCGGCGGCTTCCGGGGTCGGACCGGCGCAAGCGACTGATCATGTGACTATTTTTCGATCTTGAGGGATGACAAGGACGCGTAGACAGTCGCTCAAGGATTCAGGAGACAGGCACTTACGATCGACGGTCCGACCCGAAAGCCGGCCAAAATTCCCAAGATCCCGTTCAAAACGCGGACTTGCCATGGTCCGACCCCTCGGGTTGCTCGACGTAGGTGCCAAGCGACTCGACCACCGGAAAGTCATTAAACGAAAACAGGAACGCCGGGGCCTTGGAGTCGAGGTTCACATGCCGATGCCACGTCCAGGAGGGCAC
Organism: Gammaproteobacteria bacterium; assembly: GCA_003567855.1. GTDB lineage: Bacteria > Pseudomonadota > Gammaproteobacteria > Steroidobacterales > PWYM01 > PWYM01. Next base: position 5,187 of record PWYM01000071.1, read on the forward strand.
GCAGAACACGTCGTGTTCTGACCACTCGAAACGGTGGTCACCCACCTGCGTGTAGCCGCGACCCTCGGCGACGTTGTAGACGACGTTGCCGGTGTGGCGATGCGCCGCCCCCTCGAAACCCGCCGGGAGCAGCTGCATCTGCGCGCCCAGCGTCTTCATCGCCCAGCCACCGGAGAGCGGATTGGAATAGCGCATGATGTGCCCGTCGAACGGGTCGGGTTTCTGGACGCTGGAGAACTCGACCAGAGCCGGCCGCACATCGCGCCAGCGATAGACCATCAGCGGCGACCACGGTGCCTGCCACTGCTCGAGGCGGCTCGGCAGCAGCCCCGGCGCCCCGCCCCAGGTGCGCGGCGAATCGTTCTCGGGATACTGCCGCTGCTGTGCCTCCTCCGGGTAGACCTCGTAGAAGTTCGTCTCGAGGATATTCATCAGCGGGATGTCGAGCCCGTCCTGCCAGATCGACGTCTTGCCATCGGCCGTCACGCCATGATCGTGCCAGCAGCCGTTCGGCGTCAGCACGTAGTCGTGTTTCTCGAGCGTGATCCGGTGGCCGTCGACCACCGTGTACGCGCCAGCCCCTTCCATGATGAATCGATGCGCCGACGCCGTATGCCGATGCGCAGGCGTAATTTCACCCGGGCGCATGACCTGCAGCCCGCTGAACAGCCATCCGCAGGCCGCCGTGTAATGCCGACCTGCATCGGAGTCGTTGATGAGCACGACGACCCGCCGCCCCGCGCGCGCGGGATCCACGAGATCTGCCGACCGCAGCACCAGGTCGCGCATGGTGCGATACGGCCAGAGCGTCGGCACATAGCGCGTCTGCGGCTCCCACGGTTCGATGTCGTTCGCGCGTGTCCAGAACGCGAGCGTCGAGTGCTTGGCGAGTTCATCGTAATAGGCGCGAAGCTCCGGCGTGTCCTGTACGCGCGAGCGGCCGCGCACGTCGTCGCGCGGATCCAGGCGCTGCTTGTCCGCAGGTTCAGTGCTCATCGTGACGACCTCCGGTAGTGCGGGATTGGCCTGCAGCCGCCCCATCGGCGGATTGACGATCCGGGTCGCGGGCAGATCCGGCGTCCCCGCGATCATCCACAAACGTAACGCTAGCGCCGAAACCCGCCCCGGGCACGTCGACGAAAGTCGCCGACGACCGCGACGCCGTGTTGACCGTAAGGTTGAAGATGTCGAAACGGTTGTAGTGACCGAGGATGTCGTGCATCTGTTTCGGCTGGATGCAGCGATTCAGATCGATGTCTGCATACACGATGCCTTCCTCGTCGATCAGCGGATCACCGATGACGGCGCCGTCCGGCCCGATCACCCCGCTGAACGCGCTCTGGGTCCGTGACAGCAACTCCCGTGCGTCCGGCCGCGTTTCCGTGAGTGCATCCACCATCTCCGCGGAGATCGTCGAGCACGACACGACCGTGAACAGCTTGCCCTCGAACGCATGCGCCGCAGAGCGAATGCGGATCGCTTCGGCCATGTTGTAGTCCTTGGGCCCGACGGGCAGCGAAATGTAGTTCGCCACGTGAACCAGCTCGCCCTGCGCGAGTAGCGCGAAACGCGCCAGCGTGTTGGTGTTCTCGCCGCACGCAAGCGTGCCCAATGGTCCGACCTTCGTCTGGTGCACCTTGAGCGTCGACCCGTCGCCACCGGTCCAGGTCAGCTTCTCGGCCCACGTCGGTACGAGTTTGCGGTGCCTGCAGAGCAGTTCACCTCCGGAGGAGATCACGAGGTTCGTGTTGTAGATCGTGCCGATCGCAACCGGGTCACGCTCGTTGACGCCGATGACGACCACGCAGTCGTGTTCGCGCGCGGTCTCGCACAGTCGTTGCACTTCGGGTCCATCCAGGTCTATCGCGCTCCTGTAGAGGCGTTCGAACCACGGACTGCCCTCGATGGGCGACAGGATCCAGTTCCAGTACGGGTAGCCTGCGATGAAAACTTCCGGGAAGGCGACGAGACGGGCGCCGTTGCGCGCCGCCTCGGCGATCAGCGCGCACGCCTTGTCAGCGGTGGCGGCCGGATCGAGGAATACCGGAGCAGTCTGGACTGCGGCCACCCGGGAAGCGGGCAGGGTGAGCATGGGCGTGTCCTGGTTGCGCGCGCTTGAAAGCGCGATCAAAGTCAATGCGAATTCATTCTAGGTGTACTGAATTTACTGTCAATTCATGATTTCATGTTTAAAATATCAGGCCTGATTTCGACAAGGAGTTCAAGGTGCGGCTGATCACATACCGTATGCAGGGCGAGGCCGCGCGACTGGGCGCGATTCACGACGGGCTTGTCATCGACGTGCAGCGTTTCGGTGCGCGCGCCGGGATCGAACTGCCGTCGACGATGCTCGGCTTCATCGACCTCGGCTTCCAGGCGGTGAAACTGCTCGACCGACTGCTCGCGTCACCGGAGTCGCGGTGGCTGGTTGGCGCGTCAGTGCCGGAAGGCAACGTCGAGGTGCTGGCGCCCATTCCGCGCCCGCGCAAGAACATCTTCGGGATCGGGCTGAATTACACCGAGCATGTTGCCGAGTCAGCACGCAAGCTCGACACGTCCGCCGAACTGCCGCAGCAGCCCGTGATCTTCTCCAAGCCGCCGACCGCGGTGATCTCCGCGACCGATCCGATCCGACACAACGCAGCCGTCACGCAGCAGCTCGACTGGGAAACGGAGCTCGCCGTCGTGATCGGACAGAGGGCACATCACGTGTCACGTGAAGATGCCTTCCGCTACGTGTTCGGCTATACCGTCATCAACGACATCAGCGCGCGTGACTGCCGCCGCGCCGGGCAGTGGATCGTATCCAAGGGTCAGGACACCTTCGCGCCGATGGGCCCGGCTATCGTCACGGCCGAGGCAATACCCGATCCCCACGACCTCACGATCCGCACCTACGTCAACGGAGTGGAGAAACAGCACGGCAACACCGCGCACATGCTGTTTCGCATCGACGACCTGATCGCCGACATCAGCAGCGTAATGACGCTCGAACCCGGCGACATCATCGCCACCGGCACACCCGCCGGCGTCGGCGCCGGCCGTGAGCCCCAGGAATTCATGTGGCCCGGCGACGTCCTCGAATCGGTCATCGACGGCATCGGACACATGCGCAACCCCATCGTCGCCTACGGGGGTCGGACCCACGCAAGCGACTGATACGACGAGATAAAACTATCGTCCCCTGACGATTTTTCGTGCGTAACGCTGCCCGTCGTGCTGGCCCAGACGATGCTGGGCAGCGGAATTCACCGCTGATTCAAAGCGTTGCCCGGGTCGGACCCGAAATACCACTGAGATTCAGAGCAAACCTATGGAAAACATGGACATGCGTGGGTCCGACCCGAGGTTCAGGGTGGGGCAGATCGTGCCGAGCTCCAATGTGACGATGGAGACCGAGGTGCCGGCGATGTTGCGGGCGCGGGAGGCGGTGCTGCCGGAGCGCTTTACGTTCCACTCCAGCCGGATGCGGATGAAGAAGGTCAGCCGCGAGGAGCTTGCGGCGATGGACGGGGAGTCGGACCGCTGCGCGCTGGAGCTTTCAGACGCGGCGGTCGACGTGCTCGGCTACGCGTGCCTGGTCGCGACGATGAGCATGGGGCACGGCTACCATCGCCAGTCGGAGCAGCGCCTGCACCAGCGCACCGTCGACAACGGCCACGCCGCGCCGGTGGTCACCAGCGCCGGGGCGCTCGTCGATGGCATCAAGGCGCTTGGCGCGAAGCGCGTCTCCATCGTCGCGCCCTACATGAAGCCGCTCGCGGAGATGGTCGTCGACTACATCGAGCACGAGGATATCGCCGTGCAGGACTGCCTCGCGCTCGAGATCCCCGACAACCTCGAAGTCGGCGCACAGGACCCGATGCGCCTGCTCGAACGCTACAAGCGGCTCGACACCCGCAACATCGACGCGCTGGTGCTGTCAGCGTGCGTGCAGATGCCGTCGCTGCCGGCGATCCAGCGCGTGCAGGACGAGCTCGGCGTGCCGGTGATTTCGGCGGCCGTGTGCACGACCTGGCGAATGCTCAGCGTGCTGGGCCTGCCGACGCGGGTGCCCGACGCCGGCGCACTGCTGTCGGGCGAGTACTGAGCCTTTCCTGTCCCGTTGCGCCTGCCCGCACCGGCGCTGCACTACGCCGGCAGATATCGGCGGCCCTGAAGCCGTGCTCTAGAGTGCCTGCATCAGCACCGCTAGAGCGATCCAGACAGCGGGTCGGCAGGCTCAATGCCCAAGGTGGCGAGATCCGCGAGGCCGGCATCCGCGATCTTGTCGGTGCGCATCAGGCGCACCTGGTCCCGGCATATGGGAGATTCCGGCAACCGCTCGGCCACGGCCGCCAACGCCAGCACAACGGATTCGGGCAACCCCAGCAGTCGGCAACGCACCCTCGATCGCTCACGCATCACCTCGAGCAGTTCGATCATCGTCCACACCCTGGGACCGGCGGCCTGGATGACCGGACCCGCCTCGAGCGGATCCTTAAGCAGGCCTCGCAACGCGTCGGCCAGGTCCTTGATATGAACCGGCTGGACCCGCGTCCCCGGTCCGACCACCGGCAATACCGGAAGTCGACGCATCAGGTCCAACATCCGGGTAGTGAAATGATTCCCCGGCCCAAGCACCAGGCTGGGGCGAACCACGACGGTGCCGGGAAAGGCCCGGGCGACCTCCCGTTCCCCCTCGGCCTTGGTCTGGTCGGACCAGGCCGGCGCACCCGCCGCGGCGCCAAGTGCCGAAAGGAAGATGAAACGCTGCAGCCCGAGCTCGCGAGCGATGTCCGCGCAGCTTTGCGCCCCCCGAACATGCACGTCGTGGAAAACACGTCGGCTGCGCCCGTGGACAAGACCCGGCAGGTAGACGGCGGCCTCGCACTCGGCCATCGCCCGGCGGATGGCCGCCGCGTCGAGCACATCGGCCGACAACGCAGTCACACCCTCGGGCAGGCCTTCTGCCGCGTCGGCATTACGCGCGACAACCCGCACCGCCACCCCGGCGCGCACCAGCCGTGCCGCCAGCGCGCGGCCGACGAAACCGGTACCCCCGAGCAGGGCAGCGCGCTCGACCCTCATGAACCGGTCTTCGCTTCGGTCAGTGCGCTACAGGCAGAAGCCGCGTGCCAGGCCAGCGCCTCGCATATGATCTTCGGGTCCTTCACGATCATGGCGCACAGCCGCGAGCCGTAACCCGGATCGATCCGTTACTTGAACCGCGACATCGCGCGATCGAACGACTCGGCGATGCTGTCCCACGCATTGTCGAAGCCGGACTTCATGTCAGTCCATGCCTTGTTGCTGGCTTCCTGCATTTCCTTCATCTGCTGCTCGGCCTTGTCGCGCTGCGCACGCATCTCGGCGAGCTGCTTTTTGTATTCGATCTTCGCGGCGGCTTCGGCCTCGTTGGCCTTGGCCTGCAGCTTGTCGATCTCAGCGTTCCACTGGTCCAGCCGGGCCTTCGCCATTTCAACGTAGTGTTCGCGTTCGGACATTGGAGGATCTCCTGCTGAGTGACTTGTTGCCGCGCGGGGCGATTTGCCTTCAGGAGCAGCCGCCGATGGGGGCCGGTTCGATACGCGAGAGGGCGCGCACCCCGCACCCCTATCGTGCACGAATTGCAGCATGGCCGCGACTACCGGGACGGGGGCACCGGCGCCCCGCTGCAGCGCGCGCCCTGCAGCCTTACCCGCCCCCTTCGGCCAGTTCGCGCATCCGGCGCCCGAGCGCCCCGTAGCCGCGGTACGGGTCCGACAGCCGCTGTCCGGCCTCGCGCCAGTAGGTCCGGTCAGTCTCTATGCCGTGGCCATCGACGACGCGGTTGTAGAAGTTGAACAGCGCACAGATCGCGACCGCGGTTTCGAATGCCTCCTCGTTCCAGCCCGCGGCGAAGACCGCGTCGGCATCGGCCTGCACCATGCGCGACGGCGTCTCGGTGAGTTTCGCGACGTAACGCAGGATGGGCTTCAGCGTGCCGGCTACAGGCAGACGGTCCGGATCCGCGATACCCGCCTCGAAGACGGCTTCATCGATGCCCAGCTGCGCCGCCGTGACCGCGTGGATGCCATGACAGTACTGACAGGCATTCACTCCGGACACGTACGCGGCGATGAGCTCACGGTCGCCGGCGGACAGCGAAGACGGCCCGCGCATCAGGATTTCTGTGTACTCCTGCAGCGGGGCTGCAAGTTCGGGCCGCCGCTGCATCACGCCGACGAGCGTGGGCGGGTCGATGTCGGGGATGAAGGGCACGCGTGGCCTCCGGAACGTGGTTTCGGGAAGTTCGATGTTTTCTTCGTAAATTATGGACGATTCAATTGTCTCCAGTCATCCGGCGCGTTTCACCACGTGTCCGTTGGCCCGCACCGCAGCCTTGCCGAAGTCGTCGATCCCCAACCGCACGTACCTGGATGCATAAACGCCGCTACGACTTCCGAGCCTCCCACGGCACCCGCCCGCGCCACCCCCGTACCTGCTCGAGCTGGGCGGCGAGGCGGAACAGCACCGCCTCGTCGCCATAGCGCGCGGAGAACATTGTCCCGATCGGCAGCCCATCGTCATTCCAGTACAACGGCACCGACATCGACGGTTGCCCGCTGACGTTATAGACGGCCGCGAAAGGCCCGAAATTCGTGACCTCCTCGATCATCCGCTCGAGATCCGGCGGTGAAAGGTTGATGACCCCCAGCGGCAGCGGCGGCATCGCAAGCGTGGGTGACAGCACCACGTCCCACTCGGACATGAACCGCGCCATGCTGACCGTGATGCGCTGGAACGTCTCCCGCGCGCGCGAGTAGTCGAGCGCGCTGTAGTCGGCGGCCCTCTCCGCGAACATCCACGTCACCGGCTCCACGTCGTCGGCACTGGGGGCGCGGCCGAGCACCGCGGCGCGATCCTCCAGCGTGCGACGTGTTTCCACCGCGAGCACGGCGAGCAACGCATCGGTCATCGCACCGGCATCGATCGGAAGTTGCACAGGTTCTGCAAAATGCCCGAGCGACTCGCACAGCCGGGCTGCATCGGCCGCCGCCGACCGGCAGTCCGCATGCACCGGTCCGCCGGTTGGCGCATCCGTAACTAGCGCGATGCGCAGTCGGCCGGGTTCGCGCTCCGTTTCCTCGAGCCAGGGTCGTTGCGGAGGAGGGGCGAAATACCACGCGCCACTTTCCGGCGCGGCCGTGGCATCGAGCAGCGCGGCGCTGTCGCGCACGCTGATCGTGATGGCATGCCCCGTCGACAGGCCCTGCCAGCCCTCGGTGCGTGCCGGGCCGAGCGGCACCCGTCCGCGCGACGGTTTGAGCCCGAACACCCCGCAGCATGACGCGGGGGTACGGATCGAACCGGCGCCATCGGTCGCATGCGCCATCGGCACCATCCGCGCGGCCACCGCGGCACCAGCGCCGCCAGAAGAGCCGCCGGCGATACGCGACAGGTCCCACGGATTGCGCGTATCGCCGTGCGCGACCGACTCGGTCGTCGCCGTAAGCCCGAGCTCGGGCGTGGTCGTGCGCGCATAGAGCACCAGGCCCGCGGCGCGGTAACGGCGCACCAGCTCGCTGTCGTGGTCGGCGACGTGTTCCTTGAACAGCCGGCTGCCCGCGAGCGTAGGCGTACCGTCGATCATCATCCCGAGGTCCTTGACCGGAAACGGCACGCCGGTGAACGGCCCGGACGGCAGGCCGGCATCGACCGCTTCCAGCGCCGCATCGAACAGCGTCTGGCTGTATGCGTTGATGCGGGCATCCGTGCGTTCCGCACGCGTGATCGCCGCGTCGAGCAGCGTGCGCGGATGCACGTCGCCGCGCCGCACGGCGTCGGCCAGTGCGAGCGCATCGAGGTGTTCGAAATCGCTCCACGCGTCGGTGGACGGCGCCACGGCTTTGGCAACGGGCCTGCCGAGGGGCAGTGCGGTGGCTGCACCGGCGGCAGCGAGTGCGGCGAGGCAGCCGCGGCGGGTCAGCGTCGGCATGAGTCCATTTGTACCATACCTGCCGTCATGCACGCGCACGCCGCCGATACGAAAACGCCACGCCCCGGTCGACAAACTGCCGGGGCGTGGCGCGTCCAGTCTGCACGCCGTAGCGCGTGCAACACGCGTTTACATGCGCTGCGGTGCCGTGGCTGACCCGAAGTACGCATCAACATCGCTGGCCCACTTGGCATCGGCCATGTTCGGCCAGTGATCCTTGTCGAACCCCGGCGCATCCTTGAGTCGCTGGGCATCCACGTCGAGGATGAAGCACTTGTTCGTGCTGTCGAGCTTCAGGGCCTTCCATGGCACCGCGAACAGCCGATCACCCATCCCCAGGAAACCGCCTGACGAGAGTACGACATAGCGGATCTGGCCGCTCTGGGTATCCAGCATGAGATCCTGGATGCGGCCCAGTTTATCGTCCTTCCTGTTGAGCACCTCGTCGCCGGTGATCGTGCTGGCGCTGAGGACATGATGGGCGTTGGGGTGAAGCGCCGGATTGGACTGACCGGACCGGTTCACGTCAGCGGGGGTGTGGGTGGTGCTGCTCATTTTCCGCCTCGCTTGATGTCTCGCTTGGCATCGCCGTAGGTTGACTGCGTCTTGCCGGCGGCCTGTTCGAGCTTGCCCTTGGCTTGCGTGGTCTTGTTGCCGGTCGCCTTGCCGGCGACTTCCCTGGCCTTGCCCTTGGCCGATTCGGCTCGGCCCTTGACCTGGTCCTTGTTCATGATCGTACTCTCCGGTCGTGGTGATCGCGCGGCGCCGAAGCGCCACGCTGTGGGATACCCGCGCCCGGTCCGCGACGCGCAAGCGCCGTGGATGCGGGCACCAGGTGCATCGGGTCTAGTTCCTGGTGGCGACGATGAGGCGCGCGGTGTTGACGTCCTTCACGCCTTCCACGTCCGCTGCAATCTCGCGCACGTGATCGATCGTGTCTTCGTCTTCCAGGGCGCCTTCCAGCGTGACGACGCCGTCCTTCGTCTCAACGGTGATTTCTAGGCCCTGGCTGACGCTGTCGGCCAGCAGCAGCGATTTCACCTGCGTCGTGATCCACGTATCCGAAGCGACGCGTGAGGCGTCCCCTGAAGTCATGCGCGAGGTCTCATCCGAAGCCGTTCGCGAGCTCCCGTCTGAAGCCATCCGTGGGCTCCCGGAGAGTCCGGTCGTGCGCGTGGAAATCACCAGTTTATTGTCCACGCGGTCTACACCGTCGACCGAGCGTGCGAGGGCCTCGGCTTCCGATTTGTCGAAGTCGCTGCCTACGGTGCCCTCGAGGGTGACCACGCCGTCGGTGGTGCTGACCCGAATGTTCGACGGCTGATCGCTTTCCTGGCCTGTCAGCCGCGTCTTGACGCTGGCGGTCACTGCCGTATCGGCGGCGCTGGTGCGCGCATTCTCACTCTGAGCCCTGGGCTCTGAGGTCGAACTGCGATCGCTGCAGGCGGCGGTACCGACGCCGAGCGCGATAGCCACGCCGACACTGAGCAAAGTTTTACGAAAAGAAATGCTGTTCATCACATCTCGTCCTTGGGTTACGGAACCGGGATCTGCAATCTACGCCTGTGCACCTGCGGCGGTCGGTTGCCTGGCGCACAGAGAGGTCCGACAACCTTGGGGGGGATCGCGGTGCGCTATCGCACAGACGTCGATTGCCGCGGCGAACACGCTCGACGTCATCATCCATCGCTACGCCTTCGCGTGCGCACAGACTGACCGAATGCACGGGAGTATTCCGATGACACGGATGCGCAGTTTTCTCGTCCTTGGTCTCGTCACATCGCTGGCCGCCTGTGCCACCAATCCGGTGACCGGCGAACGGCAGCTCGCGCTGGTGTCCGAAGGGCAGGAAATCGAGATCGGACGCCAGGTCGCGGCCGGCGCCGAACAGCAGTTGGGGCTCGTCGACGATGACGCGCTCCAGGCCTATGTCCAGCGCCTTGGCACCCAGCTCGCCGAGGCGTCAGAAAGACCCGATCTGCCTTGGAGTTTTCGCGTCGTCGACGATCCGACGCCGAATGCATTCGCAGCACCCGGCGGATTCATTTTCATCACCCGGGGCCTGCTCGCGCTGCTGCGCAACGAGGCCGAGCTCGTCAGCATCCTGGGTCACGAGATCGGCCATGTCACCGCCCGTCATTCGGTGGCGATGATGAGCAGGGCGCAGCTCGCGCAGCTCGGGCTTGGCATCGGCTCGATCATCAGCCCGACCGTCGCGCAGTTCGGCGATCTGGCGGCCGGCGGTCTGCAGCTGCTGTTCCTTCGCTACGGTCGTGACGCGGAACGCCAGGCCGATGATCTTGGCTACCGCTACGCGCTGGAGCAGGGCTACGACGTACGCGAGATGCCCAATGTCTTCGCCGCACTCCAGCAGTCGGCGGAGCTTGCCGGCCAGAGCCAGGTGCCGAGCTGGCTCGCGACCCATCCGTATCCCGAGGAACGCATTGCGCGCATCAAAAGGCAGCTCGTCGACCTGCCCGCCGTGGTCGAACCCAGACGCATCGGCGAGGACGATTACATGGCGCGCATCGACGGGCTTGCGTACGGGGAAAACCCGCGCAACGGCTACTTCGAAGCCAACAGGTTCCTGCACCCGGATCTCGCCTTCCAGCTTGATTTCCCGCGCGACTGGCGCACCCAGAACCTCGCCCAGGCGGTCGTGGCCGGCAGTCCCCGCGAAGACGCACTGATCCAGCTGATGCTGGTGCCCGGCACACCGGAGGAGGCGGCCAACCGGTTCTTCGTCCAGGAAGGCCTGACTGCAGGTCGTGTCCGGTCACAAGGCATCAACGGTCTGCCCGCGATCGTCGGTGCCTTCCAGGCGCAGACCGAGCAGGCCCAGCTGGCAGGCGTGGCGACGTTCGTTGCGCTGGAAGGACGCACCTACCGGATACTTGGCTATTCGCCCGCGCCGCGGTTTGCGGGCTACGAGTCCACGTTTCGTGCCGTCGGTACGAGCTTTGCGCGGCTGACCAACGTCGAGGCGCTGGCGCGGCAGCCGCGGCGCCTGTCGGTCGTGCGCGTCCCGCGAGAAGTCACGCTGTCGGAATTCGATCGACGCAACCCGTCAGCCATACCCGTCGAAGAGCTCGCATTGATCAACCAGCTCGCGGGTCCGCAGGCGGTGATGCCGGCGGGCTTCCATGCGAAGCGGATCATCGGCCACTGACAGTGCGGGCGCGCTTCAAAGGTATGCAACCGCACAGACGACGCTGACGCACGCAGCTAGTCTTGCACCAAGAGTACTCAACCGCCCGCAGGCTACGGGGCCAACCCGAACGGAGAACAACGATGTCACTCGGAACGATTCTGCTGGTCCTGCTGATCCTGGTGCTGGTGGGTGTATTGCCCACGTGGCCGCATAGCAGAAGCTGGGGTTATACCCCGGTCGGCGTCATTGGCGTTGCGCTCGTCGTGATATTGATCCTGCTCGCAACAGGGCGGATCTGAGCTCAGCCGCGCGCACCGCGAGTGCCTGAAAAGCCTGTCTTTCATCAACTGACACGCTCTGACGTGTCCCCCAAGGAGAATTGAAATGTCCACTCAATCCACGCTGATCGCCGTCGCTGCGGTTGCCATGCTCGCGCTGTCCGCGTGTGCGGTGACGCGCGACCAGCAGAGTGTCGGCGAGTACATCGACGACACCGCGATCACGACCGCAGTAAAGGCCAAGCATGCCCAGAGCAGCGACGTGGCGGCGACCTCGATTTCCGTCGAGACGCTGAACGGCACCGTGATGCTGTCAGGATTTGCGACGAGTGACGGCGAGAAGGCCATGGCCGAGTCGCTGGCCCGGGAAGTCAAGGGGGTCACTTCGATCGAGAACCAGATCGTCGTGAGACGCTAGACGTCTACAGGCTGCGAATCCACCTCTAGAACTCCGGCCTGGCGCGGCGCGGGAGGCACTGGCAATGCCTCCCTACCGTTGCGCACGCAGGCAGGGGGGCATCCTGACCGCCTATACTGGCCGGGTCACGGGATGAACGCAGGGGCTAAATGCAGCCTTTCTGGACAAGACTGGGCGGCCGGTTTTCCCGGCCGTGGAGGGCGATCCGCAGGATCGTGCTGAACCCCACGCCCGATGCGACCGAGGACGTGCTCGAGGCCGCCCGCGCCCGGGCACCGGTGATCTGGCTCCTGGGCATGGTCGGCACCGGCAAGAGCTCCATCATCCGCACTCTCACTGGCAGCAGTGACGCCGAGATCGGCAGCGGCTTCAGGCCCTGCACGTCCGCGTCGCGCATATTCGACTTTCCCGCCGAAGCGCCGGTCGTGCAGTTCCTCGACACGCGTGGTCTCGGCGAGGTCGCCTACGACCCGGCCGAGGACCTGGCCGTTTGCGAGTCGCAGGCCCACCTCGTAGTCGCGGTGCTGCGTGCCGCCGATCCCGTGCCGCCGGCGGTGCTGGACGCGCTGACACAGGTGCGGCGGCGCCACCCGGACTGGCCGGTCGTGGTCGCGCAAACCACGCTGCACGATGCGTACCCGGGCAATACACATCCGGATCCCTATCCGTTCGGCGATTGTGGCACGAGACCGAGCGGCTTTACCGCCCTCGATCGCAGCCTGGCGGCCCAGCGCGCGGCGCTCGCGGCCCTGCCCGGCAGGGCGCCGGTGCGCTTCGCACCGATCGACTTCACCGACCCCGACGACGGCCTGCCGCCTGTGGACTACGGCGTCGACACGCTGTGGTCGGCGCTCGAGCAGGGCGCGGTCGAGGGCTTCATCGCGATGCTTCGCCGCGCTGCGCGTGGCGACGCGCTCGAGCGTCGGGCGCGGGCGCACGTGCAGGGCTACGCTACCGCGGCCGCGGCCATCGATCTCGTGCCCGTGGCCGGTGCCGTCGGTGTGCCGGTCGTGCAGGGCAAGATGCTGCACTCGCTGGCTTCGCTGTATGGGCTGTCGTGGTCACCACGCACGCTCACGGAATTTTCGGCGAGCCTCGGCGCCGGCACGCTGCTCCACCAGGGCGGGCTGTTCGGCGTACGCCAGGTCGCCAAGCTCATCCCCGGCGTCGGCCAGCTCGTCGGCGCCGCGAGCGCGAGCGTGCTGAGTTTCATCGTGACCTACGGGCTCGGCCATGCCGCGATGCTTTATCTGCGCGGCCGCAGACTCGGACAGCGTCCCGAACGCGCAGCGGTCGTCGAGGAGTTTCGCCGGGCGATGGGCGAGGCCGGCGCCATCGCCAGGTCGGGGCGCCTGTTCGAACGCAGGGACGACAATCGTGGCGACGAAGAACACGTCGAAGTAGAACGCGGCGACGCAGAACGCGGGGCCGGGCGTGATCACGACTCGCGCCGCAGGGACGGCTCGTGAACCGGCTGCTCGGACGCCGCCATGGCCTGAGCATCGCGGCCCTGGTGCTGGCGAGTCTGCCCGTGCTGGTCCTGCTGCCGCTGGGCGTGATGTGGCTATGGCAGCGCGGCGGCGTGCTGGCGTGGATCGCCGCGGCCGCAGTGTGTTTTTTCATCGCCGGCCTGCTGCTCGGTGCGGCGCGTCGGCCACGTGCGCGGTCCACCGACGGCGCGCAACGCCACGACCCGGCGGCACCACCCGACGCCGACTGGGGCGCGCATGACAAGGCCGCGTGGCAGCGTGTGCTCGCGTTCTCCGAGGGCGTGTCCGGTGAGATCCTCAATGACCAGCAGGCTGCGATCGCGACGGCGCGTGCCGTGATCGTCGAGGTGGCCACCCACTACCGGCCCGCCGAGGCGCAGCCGATCCTGCAGTTCACGCTGCCCGAGGCGCTGCTGCTCATCGAGCGCATCAGCCGGCGCTCGCGCAGGGTCATCATCGACGCCGTGCCCGGCTCGCGGCGACTTCGCATCGGGCAACTGCTGTGGCTCAACGAGGCGCGCAGGACCGCGATGGCGGTCGCACACACCGGCGGGCGCGTGTGGCGCGTGGGACTTTGGGTGTTCAATCCTTTCGCCGCGGTGTTCTCGGAGGCGCGGCGGACCCTGCAGGGCTTTGCGACCAGCGGACTGAGCGCATTGCTCGCCGATCGCGTGGCGCGCATCGTCGTCGAGGAAGTCGGACGTGCGGCGATCAATCTCTACAGCGGCCGGCTCAAGGCCGACATCGATGAGCTCGGCGACGATCGACTGGCCGCACCGGCGCCACCCCCGCCGCCACCGCGCATCCTGATCGCCGGCAAGGTCAACGCCGGCAAGTCGAGCCTGCTCAATGCCCTGTCCGGCGAAGTGCAGGCTGCCGTCGACGTGCTGCCCGCCACGGACCGCGCGAATGCCTACGTGCTGGCCGAATCCGGCGGGCGTCCGGCGATCGAGCTGATCGACTCCGTGGGCCTGGACCGGCCTGAGCGTATCGATGCGCTCGCCGCACTTGCCGCGGGCAGTGACCTGGTCGTGTGGGTGAGCGCGGCCAACAACGCGGCACGCGAACTCGACCGCGCGCTGCTCGACCGGCTGCGCGCGCACTTCCGCGACGATCCCACCCTGGACATGCCGCCGGTGCTGGTCGTGATGTCCCACATCGACAGGCTCAGGCCCTTTGCCGAGTGGTCGCCACCCTATGACGTGGAAAATCCGCAGGGCACCAAGGCCGGCAATATCCGCGCTGCAATGGAGGCACTCGCGCAGGACCTCGGCGTCGCGCTCGGTGACGTCGTGCCCGCGCGGCTTGACCACGATCACCTCTACAACATCGATGCGATCTGGTCGGCGATACTGGCCTGGCAGGACGAGGCGCGTCGCGGGCAGCTGCTGCGCATCCTGCGCCTGGGCGGCCGGGGTGGCGGATTCGCGGAGGTGGCCAGACAGATGGTCGGGGCGGGGCGCCTGATCACGGCGACGCTCAGCAGGTCACTGAAGGCGCGCGAACACGACGATGACGCGCAGGCGTCGTGAAAGACCGGTGTGCGCGGCCGTGTGCAGTAGCGTACACACGGGCCACGGGTGACGGTGTAAGCTGAACAGACAAAAGCCGCGGTCCGGGTGAGCCGGCGCCGTCGCGCCCGCTCACCCGGACGGGGAAACACCAGTGCACAAGACCACCACCCGGAGCGCCGTTTGCACGCCGCTGCAGAGGTGGACGACTGCCTTGCTGCTCGCAGGTGTGGCCTTTGCCAGCGCTGGCGCCGAGGCGCCCGCGACGGCCGGGCCCGATGCCGACGACGATTCGGTCGAACGGCCTGTCGCTCTGGATATCTGCGCCGCCGCGCGGCTGCCGGAAGACGTCTTCGTCGACCACGTGCAGCGCGGTGTCCATTACGGCGTCTGCGGTGCCGCCCGCTGGTTCGACGGGCTGTTCGGCGTGCCGCGCTTCGACCAGGGTGACCCGGGCACTTACGGGCGCCTCGGCGTGTTCCAGGGCTGGGACCGCCGTGACAACCTCGACCCCGGCCTCCGGCTGCGCACGCGCCTTGCGCTGCCGGCGCTGAACGAGCGCCTCGGCCTGATCATCGGTCGCGGCGATCGCGAGGACTTTTCCGAGGAACGCACCACGCCGAGCGTCAACCCGGTGCCGTCGAACTTCGACCGTTTTGAAAGCAACGACTGGCTCGTGGGGCTCGCCTATTCGCGCACGAGCCCCTGGGAGAACGGTTTCGACTTCGGAACCGGCATGCGGGTCGCCACGCCGATGGACCCGTACGTGAAGGGCAGCTACAGGCACCACTGGCTGTTCGACGACACCACGGTCCTGCAGGTGCGCGAGACGGTGTTCTGGCGCAACTCGAGGGGCCTGGGGTCGACCACCGAGGTGATTCTCGACCGCCTGCTCAGCGATCGGTTTCTCGGTCGCCTGAGCCAGTCGGCAACGATTGCCGGCGACACCGAGGGGATGTTCTGGAACAGTCGTGCCAGCGTCTTCCAGAGCATGGGCGACAAGCGCGCACTGGTCTACGGCCTGCTTGCCGAGGGAGAAACCGGCGCCGACGTGAAGGTGCAGAATTACGGGTTGGAAACTCGCTTCCGCCGGCGCATCGCCAGGCAGTGGCTGTTCCTGGAACTCGCCGGCAGCGTGACGTGGCCACGCGCCGAGCTCACCGAGACCCGGCGCATCAACCCGGGTGTGAGCATCGGCTTCGAGATGTATTTCGGCCCGGTGCCCGAACACGCCATGAACTGACGCCGGCGCGGTCAGTGTCGCGCGCGTGCCGGTTCGACTTGTCGCACGACCTCGACGGATGCCGAGCCGGAGGCCTGGTCCACGAACTCGGGCAGGACCTCGCCGATCGCCACCGTCAGCGGTATCTTCAGCGTGCGTGCGTAGGTGCTGGTGAAGTGCTGCGCGTCGCGATAGATCAGCACGTTGCCGGCCACCGGAAAGCATTCGGTCTCGTCGCAGAACAGCGAGGTCAGATCGAGCAGATGCACGTTGGACGGTACTGCGGCGGTGGTCCCGAGCGGGTTGTCCTCGTCGAGAATCCTTTCCCGGGGCGTACGGCAGCGCGCCGCTGAAGCCCCGTAGACGTCTACACACACGGCCGGATCGAACGCGTGCCTGGGCGTGTCACGCATTGCCAGTACCGGGATCGCGAGCCGGTCGAGTTCCGCCCAGCGTTCAAGGTATCCCGGGGGCACGTGTTCTCCATCGTCATCGACGGTCGTGCCGATGGTGAAAACGACGTCCGGCCGATTGGCGCGCAGCCATGCCATGACCTCGTCGTTCCAGGCCTTGCACGCTGCATGGTGTTCACGGTACGCCGCGCGCGGCTCGAGGTTGAACCAGCAGGCCGCCTTGGTGAGGTTGAAGATCGTCCAGTCGTGCTCGTGGGCGATCATCTGCAGCGTGGGCAACCACTGCGCGGCATGCGAGTCGCCGACCAGTGCAATGGTGCGCGCGCCATCGATTTGTCCGTAGCGGCACACGATGAGTTTCCCATCCAGCTGGGTCTGGTGACAGTCGTCGGGGTAGGAGACCGGACGGTCGTCGCGCACGCGGAATGGCCCGGGATACAGCGGCGCGGCCTCGAGCTCATCGACATTCGTATCGTCGA
>PWYM01000109.1 GCA_003567855.1 Gammaproteobacteria bacterium
ATCAGAACTCGTACTGTGCGCGGAAAGCGTAGACCCAGCCCTTGGTCTGCTTGCCGAAGCCGTCCAGTCCGCCGAGCTGGGTTTCGCCGTCCAGCCAGATGAGGTTGAACTTGAAGATGATGTCGTCTTCCGGGTACCAGTTCAGCGCCAGCGTGTAGTGGTCCATCTTCTGGCCACCGTCCGAGGTCACGCCCTCGTTGAAAGAATCCGCGCGCGCGAACCGCGCCGCGAGTTCCCACGCGCCGATACCGCCCGCTGACAGCGGACGATTGACGGGCATGATCCCGAAGTCGCCGCTGAACGAACGGTAATTGCGCTGGTCACCGGTCAGGAACCAGCTGGCCTGGGTGTACCAGCCACGGTGCTTCACATCAGGGCCGTCCCCGACCCGGTTGAAGTCCTGGTAGAGGTATTCACCCTGCAGCGACCACGGCCCGTAGCCCACGCCCCACTCGCCGACCAGCGTGTAGAAGTCCTTGACGTCGTCGAGGTCGCGACGACCGATGAACCGGCCGTCGACCGCGCGGGTGCCGAGCCGCGACCGCATACGCACGTCCTGATAAGACCTGTCGTCGCCGAAGCCCTCGTAGGTGTTGCTGTGGTAGAGCGCGGAGGCGCCAAGATGTGTCCACATCGACGACGTCTCGATCGGCGAGATGCTCGCGCGCGCGGCGAGTGCGTAACCCTCGGTCACGTCGCGATTCCGCGCCACGCCATTGGTCGTGAAGGCGCCTGCAGCGGCATACCATCCTGGCTGCAGCGTCTCGTACATGATGCCGAGCTGCCGATCGGGCCTGTAGGCGTCGACCGGAGTCGCGCGCTCGATGAAGGTCAGGCGCCGGGAACTCGTCGAACTCTCCATGCTGAACGGCTTCTTGAAGTGGCCGACCGCAAGACGACCGTGGTCGAACAGGTACGCGATGTAGGCGTTGGCGAACCGCACCTCGTTGTCGCGAAAGTCGATCTCGGACTGCCATTCCCAGCGGTCCCACATCACGCCCAGCGCACCGAGCCGCGCCCTGCGGATGAAGCTGCCCTGGCGGCCGATGACACCGCGATCGACCCGGTGGTCGTCTATCGTGTCGCGGGCATCGAAATCGGTGTACGCATAGTCGGCCATCAGCCGGCCGCGGATGCCGAAGCGGTGACGCCCGTCACGCGTTGCGACCCGAAACTTGTTCACGCGCACCGACGGGTGGTCGTCGCCCACCGGAATAAGCGGCTCGTACTGTTCGGCCACGTCGGGGTGCAGGTTCACCGGTGAGCGCGGCGCGGGCGGCGGCGCCTCGCGCGGGGCATCGCGGTCGCGCAGTCGCTGTGCCTCCTCCGGGCTCAGGATGCCCTTGTCCTCGAGCACGGCGATCAGCTCTTCGGTCGTCGCGCCGCCTTCGGCAGCTGCCAGGCCGGGGGCCAGCAGGCCGGCCACCACGAGCGGCGCCAGCCGTCGTCGTCGTCGTCGCTGATTGATCATGGATGTTCTCCTGTTCTGGTGGTTCTCGTTCCTCCGTGAATGGGCAGCGCCCTGCACGGGCGCCGCCAGTCATGTTCCCGACACAGGATTACAGGCGCGTGTAGCAGGGATTTCGAAAGTGTTAACAGCGCCCCACTGGCACAGCGAGCACTCGACGCGAGGCGGATACGAAAAGGCCCCTGCGACTCGCGCCGCAGGGGCCTGACAGAGCCGGCAAGGATGCCCGGATCAGATCTTCAGCGCGCGCCGACGTCGGCGCGCATACAACGCGGCACCGGCCAGCGCCATCAGCGCCCACAATGTCGGATCCAGCGGTGCTGGACGGTCAGACACGCTGCAGCCGGTACTGAGCTGGGACGGCGGCGGGGGCGGCGGCGGCGGGGGGCCGACGATCGTGTAATCACCGCTGCGCGCGGATGAGAACAGCCCGTCGGCGAAGGCCCGCGCGGTGAGCGTGGAGGTCGACGTGATCTGTACGGTGCCCCCGGACGGTACGTTGGCCGCACTGTCGTCGGGGTCGCTGCCATCGAGCGTGTAGTAGATGACTGCATCAGCGGTCGCGGACTCGAGCGTGACTTCCACCGAGTCGACGTATTCACCGGGCGACGGCGAGAACGTCGGCGTGGCGACGCCGGCTGCGACGCTCGCGTCGTCGAGGTACACCGCGCGCGGGAAGGCGCCCGGGCCGTCACCGGCCTCATTGCTGCGGTCACGTACGCGGATGCTCAGAAGACCGTGCGTCGCATCCCCGTACTCGCCGGCACTGCGCACCTCTTCCGCGATCAGCGCCGTCCATTCCCGGGCTGTACCATCGAGCGCAAAGTCCTGGCGGATACGCGGGTCGCTTGCCGCCGAACTCGTGCACGCGTCATCGGTGTAGAAGTCGACATTGAGGCGCACCTGCAGCTCCGGGTCGGGTCGACGCGTCTGCGCGAACACTGATGGGCGGATGTCGGCACCCTCGAGCGGGAAACACTGATCGAGGCGGCTGGACCCGAAATTGCCGGTCATGTTCTCCATATAGAACACGTTACTGCCAGACAGCGCGAATCCGACCGGACCGACGGCGGCCTTGAGCGCCGCATCACCGTCCCTGTCGACCACCCAGCCGTTGCCGGTGGCCACCAGCGGTGCACCATCGGCCAGCGGCGCGTGCTCGAAGCGGCCATTGACGACCCTGTTGGTCGAGCCACCCTGTACGACGCGCACGTTGTCGAGCCGGATCCGTACGTTGTCGCGCGGTGTGGGCCGGTCACGCATGCGGATGCTGAGGTTCATGTAGCGCGAGCCGTCCGGAATGTGGTCGACGGTGTAACGCAGTTCGGGTTCCACCGCGGGTGTGCGCTCGATCCACTGCCGGCCGTCATCGCTGCCGAAGGTAAAATCGACGTCGTCGTTGGGCCGCGAACCACCGTCGGAGAGCCGGTCGCCACCGGAGTCCGTCGCCTGGGCGTCGAGGCAGGACGCGAGGTCGGCGTAGAAGTTCGGGTTCACCCGGACGCCGAGTTCCGCCGCGTCGTCGGTCGGCGTCTCCGCATGGATCGCGTAGCTGATCTCCAGGGTATCGGTGTCGTTTACCGGCACGCACTGCTCGAACTTGTTGGCGCCGAAGCCGGTCGTCAGCGGGGGCTCGAACACCCAGTACCCGCCAACGCCCTCAAAGGCCTCGGACGCATCGTAGATCACGCTGCCGCCATTGGTCGCGGCGGTGAGATACCAGCCCGGCGGGCCTTCACCGACGTCATAACCGGCGGTCGTGCCGTCTGCCGGGGCGTCGAACTCGGCGAAATTGCTGTTCTGCAGTGCCGCGAACGACGCTGCCGACCACGCCAGCGCGAGCGCCGCCGCGAGAGTTGTCTTGATCTTCATGTTGTGCTCCGGGGTTGCGCTCAGAATTCGTACTGGAAGCGGGCCGCGTAGACCCAGCCGTCGTCCTTGAACACATCACGCTCACCCTCGAGGTACATGAGGTTGAACTTGAAGATGGTCTCGGGATTGAGGTACCAGTTCAGGCCGGCGGTCCAGTGCTCGAGCTTCTGCCCGCGCCCGGGCCGGGTATGCTCCAGCGAATCGGCAACCGAGTAGCGCAGTGCCATCTCCCATGCGCCCCAGCCCCCTTCACGCAATGAGAAGTTGCGGTTCGGCATCACGCGGCCGAAGTCGCCGGAGAAAGCACGGTAGTTGCTGTGCTCACCGGTCAGGAAGTAGCTCGTCTGCACGTACCAGCCCTTCTGGGTCAGCGAATTGTCCGTCGTCGC
This sequence comes from Gammaproteobacteria bacterium, assembly GCA_003567855.1. GTDB lineage: Bacteria > Pseudomonadota > Gammaproteobacteria > Steroidobacterales > PWYM01 > PWYM01. The sequence goes on from PWYM01000109.1 coordinate 3,730, forward strand.
ATTGGCGCCCAGTGCGCGGTCGAGCGCGTCGCGGTTCAGGTCGATGTCGACCCAGATGTATTCGCTCTGCATCGACCACGGCCCCATGCCGGCGGCGAGTTCCAGGCCGTAACGCGTGAATTTCTGCACGCCTTCCAGGTCATCGCGCCCGATCAGCCGCGCGTCGATCGCGCGTGCGCCTTCGCGGGTGCGCAGCCGTACGGGTTCGTACAGGTTCGTGGACTTGTTCACCGCGTTGCGGCGCTGGTTCACGGCGCCGCCGACGTGGATGTAGTTCGTGCCGTCCAGGAAGGGCGCAGCGGTCAGTCGACCGGACAGCGCCCAGCCTTCCTCGATGTCGCGGTCGAACACCGTGCCACCGCCGAAGACACCGAACGCGCCGTACCAGTTCGGCTGGATGGTCTCGTACATGATGCCGGGCTCGCGGTTGACCTTGTACGCATCCGACGCGGCCGAACGCTCGATGAACGTGATGCGCCGCGAGCTGGTCGCGTACTCCATCCCGAACGGCTCCTTGAAGTGGCCGACCGCCAGTCGCCCGTGCGGCATCAGGCAGGCGATATACGCATTCGCCAGATCGACCTCGTTGTCGGCAAAGTCGACCTCCAGCTGCCATTCCCAGTCATTGAGCATCACGCCCAGCGCTCCCAGGCGCAGGCGGCGAAAGCGCGTGCCGTAGCTCGGGAACTCGTTGCCCTGGCGCGCGACGTTCTGTATGTCGCTGCCGAAGTCGGCCCGCTCCACGTCGAACTGGAAGCGCCCGCGGATCGCGAAACGGTCGGCACCGTCCTCGGAATCGACGACGAACCGGCGGACCTGCACAGCGGGCCGGTCATCGCGAATAGGCAGCGTCGGGTCGTAGAGCACGTCGTCGCGGGTGGGCGTCTCGACCTGAGCGACGGGCGGCTCGTCGGCCTCGGCCTCGGCACGCACGACCGCCGCCTCGTTCTCGGTGAGGATGCCCTTGGAGATCAGGATCTCGAGCAGCCGGTCGGTTTCCGACGACGCGACCGCCTGCGGCGCCGCAGCAATGCCGAGTGCGGCCGCCACGGCAACGGCGAGGGAGGTGGTGGTTTTCATTGTGTTGCTGTTCCTTGGTGCTGGAATTGGCCACGTTGCCGTAAAGGCGAACCGGTCCTAACCGGAACCCCGAACGGGTGGGCTTCTATTGAAGAACAGCCGCGCGGCTGGATCGCAGCCGTGGGGATGCGCCTCGGCCGCCCACCTCGTGAGTCCATCATTAACGGATTGTTAAGGCCGCGCGATTGTGGCTGTCCGAAATGACGTTTCGGTGACGCGCGAGTTGCGAACCCGTAACACGAGGGGCGCGCAGGCGTTCAGCGACGCCGCAGCGTGAACAGCACAAGCACGATCGTGGACAACATGATCGTCACCGTCGCCATCGCCATCGCGACCGACAGGTCGCCCTGCTCGAACTGGTTGAAGATGAAGGTCGCGGTGGTATCTGTGCCGGGCGGCAGCAGCAGGATCGAAGCCACCAGCTCGCGCATGCACACGATGAACGTCGTCAGCCACGCCGCGAGCAGCGCGGGCTTGAGCCGCGGCAGCACCACGCGTGTGAAGATCGTGAACCGGCTCGCACCGAGCACCGCGGCGGCGTTCTCGAGGTTCACGCTCATCGCACGCAGCGTGCTGTTCGAATAGTTCAGCGCGTCGGTGATGTAGATCACGACATAGGCCAGCAGCAGCATCGCGACGGTGTTGTAGATGTCGATGCGCACCCATGGCGCGTTCCACGCGAGGATCAGCGCAACCGCCATGACGATCTTCGGAATCACCCTCGGCAGCGTCGCGAGCCCGTCGAGGAAGCGCTGCGCCCAGCCGCTGGCGCGTACATTGACGTAGGCGATATAGCCGCCGATCGCGATGCACAGCGTCGCGGCGGTGATGCTCAGCCAGAGGCTGGTCCACAGCGCCTGCAGGCCGCGCGAGCCGAACGTGAAGATGTCGGTGTAGTGCGCGAGCGTCAGCGTGGGCCAGCCGACGCCCCAGGTCTGCGCGAGGCTGGTCAGCACCATCGCCGCGTAGGGCACGACGGAACTGAGCACAAACAGCGTGCCAATGAACGCCCACGCGAGCCAGCGCTGGCCGACCGACAGCGGCGTGATCGAGGCCTGACCGGGCCTATACTCGCCCGCGCCGAGCACCCCCGCGAGCCAGCGGCTGCCGTACAGCGTGAACAGCGCGAACAGGCACAGCAGGCTGGAGAGTGACGTGGCCAGCGCGAGGTCCACCGGCCAGCTCGTGACCAGGTAGAAGATCTCTGCCGGCAGCAGTGGCAGGTTCGACCGCGTCCCGAGCACCGCCGGCACGCCGAAGTTTGACAGCGCCTCGAGGAACACCAGCAGGCCCGAGTTGAACACCGCCGGCAGCAGCAGCGGCAGCAGGATGCGGCGCGCGGTCTGGCCCCACGAAGCGCCGAGCAGCGTCGCGGCGTCCTCGAAGCGCCGCGGGATCCCGGAAAGGGTCGCCTCCACGGCGAGCGCGACGTACCCGAACGACGACAGCGCCATCACCAGCGTGACGCCCCAGAATGAGAAGAACCACGCGCGCAGCCCTTCGGGCAGCCCGCCAACCAGCGTGTCGCCGAACCCGCCGGCCTGCATCACGAGGATGTAGGACAGCGCGGCGATGTACGGCGGCGTCATGATCGGCACCAGCAGCGACAGCCGCGCCCAGAGCTTGCCGGGCAGGTTCGTGCGCGCCAGCAGGTAGCCGCACGGGATGCCGAACAGCCACGCGACGACGGTGGTCGCACCCGCCCACGCGAGCGAGTTGCGGATCAGCACCAGCATGTCGGGCGTCTCGCCGATGCGGCGGTACGCGTCCAGGAACCCCTCGAGCGAGCCGCCGAGTATCTGCGGGAACACGCTCTGCAGGAACAGGATCGCGAGCGGATAGCCCGTTGCGATGCCGAGCGCCAGCACGCACAGCAACAGTGGCAGCCGCGCGTTCAGAGCACGCCAGCTCCGGCTGCGCGCGATCGCTAGCGCCGCGTTCAACGCTCGTGCACCACTTCGGCGCGCTCGATGCGCAGCTGGAAGCGGCGCAGGATGGGCGTCTGCTGCTGCAGCGCCTCGTCGTAGTCGATCGCGATGACCGGAGGCAGCGCGTCGCCGCTGCCGGCGCGCCGGGCATCGCTCGGTACGACATCATGGCGCGCGGGCAGCAGGTGCTGCGCGGCGACCAGCGCCTGCATTTCGGGGGTGAAGTAGAAGTCGACGAACTCGCGCGCCCGCTCCGGCACCGGCGTGTCGGCGAGGATCGCGACGGGTCGCTGCACCAGCGCCGAGCCCGACGCCGGGTAGTGCATCACCAACGGCGCGCCCTGTTCGATCTGGCGGTAGATCAGGTAGTCGACGGCACCGAGAATCGCGTTGTAGGCACCGACGAGCAGCCCGCCTATCGCCTGGCTGTTGGCCGCGGCGAAGTCGAGCCCGCCACGGCGCGCGGCCAGGTACGCGTCCCAGCTCGCGTCGCCCTCGGCCAGCGTCCACGCGACGACGAAGTCGCCGGCCGCGCCGGAACGCGAAGGCGACGGCATCGTGACGCGGTCGAGCCCGCCGCCGTGGAACATCGACAACCAGTCGGCATCCTCGTCCAGGGCGTCTTCGCGGAACGCGATGCCGACCAGCGCGGCCGAGGTCCCGAAGAACCTGTGGCCCGGGTCGTGCCAGTCCTGCTCGGTGTGTTCGAGCCATGCCGGGTCCGGGTAGGCGAGCAGCCGGTCGTCGGCGCTGAGCGCCTCGGCCGCCACGCGGCTTGCGAACACGACGACGTCGGCACGCGGCCGGTAGCGTTCGGCCTCGAGCTTGGCCATGATCTGGCCGGTCGTCGCCGCGAACAGCTCGACGCGCACGCCGGTCGCCTCCGTGTAGGCTTCGGCCACAGCCTCGGCCAGCGGACGCGGGCCGGCCGAGTAGATGACCAGCACGTCTTCGTCGCGCGCGCTGCCACATGCCGCGAGCACGAGCGCGACAACGCCCGCGAGCAGCACGCGCCCGCGGGCCCCGCGCGGCGTATTCATCGCTGCAGGAAGTGGACGGCTTCAGCCGGAAACCGGACCTGCACCGGCGTGCCCTCGGGCACGCGTTCATCGGAGAAGCCGCGCAGCGTGAAGCCGTCCTCGCCGACCGAGACGACCGCTTCATGACGATCACCGAGGAAATTGGTCCGGTGGCAGACGCCGGCCAGCGCGATGCAGCCGTTGGCCGGCGCCTCGCTCGGCGATACCCAGACCGACTCCCGGCGCACCATGAGCTGCCCCTCGTCGGGCACGCCGTTCAAGCGCCAGTGAATGTCGGTGCGCTCACCAAGCCGCAGGCCGCCATTGTGACGGCGGTACGGCATCAGGTTGGACACGCCCAGAAAGCCTGCCGCGAATGCCGACGCCGGCGCACGGTAGATCTCCTCGGGCGCCCCGATCTGCTCGATGCGGCCCTGGTACATCAGCGCGATACGGCTCGCGAGCGAAAACGCCTCGGACTGGTCGTGCGTGACATAGATCGCGGTGACGCCAGTGTCGCGCAGCAGCGTGCCGAGCTCGACCTTGAGATCCTCGCGCAGCCGCGCGTCGAGCGCCGACAGCGGTTCGTCGAGCAGCAGCAGGCGCGGGCGCACCGCCAGCGCGCGCGCGATCGACACGCGCTGCTGCTGACCGCCCGAGAGGTTACCCGGCGACCGGTCGGCGAAGGCCTCCATCTGCACCTGCCGGAGCACCTCGGCGACGCGCCGCCGACGCTCGGCCCTCGCCATGCCCTGCACCTTCAGTCCGAACGCGACGTTGTCGGCGACGCTCATGTGTGGCCAGAGGCTGAAATCCTGGAACACCATCGAGAAGCGCCGCTCGCGCATCGGCTGGTGGAGACCCCGGGCCGGCGCGTCGAGCAGGTCGCCATCACAGTGGAGTTCGCCGGCGTCGGTGGCGAGCATGCCGGCGATGATGTTGAGCAGCGTCGTCTTGCCGCAGCCGGACGGGCCGAGCAGGACGAGGCACTCACCGCGTTCGAGACGGAAGTCGATGTCGTCGAGGACCGTCGTGCCGTCGAACGTCTTGCGCAGTCCGCGCGCTTCGAGGAAATAGCTCATCTGCACCCTGTTGCGTTGGTGTCGTACAGGGGCCATGACGGGCCCGCAGGAACCCCGAATGGTCCCACGGGCATGTTTCATTTCCGTGACGAAGGGTCAGGTCAGCCGGCCAGCACGCGGTCGAACAGCAGCGCGGCGTCGGCGCGCCACGGATTGTAGTCGACCAGTGTTGCGGGCTGGTTGCCGTCCGCCACGTCGATCGACCCTTCAGCCATCCTCGTCTCGGGCCACGGGGTGCGCGGGCGCGTTGGTCGCTGTCGGCTGCGGGACCGAGCGGCGCCAGTAGTCGCGCGCCTGCGCGCGCGCCGCCGCGAGTACCGAGCCTTCCGAATACCCGTGGTCGGCTTCCCAGCGCCCGGCATCCCGACCCGTCAGCAGCGCCAGTGCGTCTTCGACGCGCTCGACGGCGTAGACGTGGAAGCGGCCCGCGTCGATGGCCTCCACGACGTCGAGTCTCAGCATCAGGTCGCCGCGGTTGGCGAACGGAATGATCACGCCCTGGTCGCCGGCGAGCCCCGCGTGCGCGCAGACGTCGAAGTAACCCTCGATCTTCTCGTTGACGCCGCCCACGGCCTGCACCCGACCGTGCTGGTCGATGCTGCCGGTGATCGCGAACCGCTGCTCGATCGGCACGTCGGTCAGCGCGCTCAGCAGACAGCATATTTCCGCGCACGATGCCGAGTCACCGTCGACGCCACCGTAGCTCTGCTCGAACGCGAGCGACGCGCTGAAGGTCAGCGGATGTTCGGCGCGAAGCAGGTGGCGCAGGCAGCCGCCGAGAATGTGAAAGCCCTTGGTGTGTATGGACCCCGACAGCGACGCGCTGCCTTCGATATTGATCAGCCCCGCCTGGCCGGCGCCGATGGTGGCGGTCACGCGGTTGGGGAACCCGAAGGTGAGCGGCCCGGAGTGGATCACCGCCAGCGCGTTGATCTGGCCGACGCGGCTGCCGCGCGTCTCTATGCACACGCCCCCGGAATGGATGCGGTCGAGGAACTTGCGCGACGGCAGCCCGGCGCGCTTGCGCGTGCGTGCCACCGCCTCGCGCACGTGCTCACCGTTCACGTGCTGCCCACCCGCCTGCCCGGCGACGAATGCGGCCTCGCGGGCGATGTCGGCGATGCGGCCGAAACGCGCGCTCAGCCGGTTCGCCCGCGCGGCGATGCGCGCGCCGTGCTCGGCGAGCGCGGCGACGCCGGAGCGGTCGAACGCGGGCAGGTTCTCCTCGCGCGTGATGCGGGCGATCACCGCCGCGTAGTGCTGCAGGCCCTCGCCATTGCGTTCGATCTCGTGGTCAAAGTCCGAGAGCACCTTGAACTGCTCGCTGAAATCCGGGTCGAGCGCATCCAGCCACTGGTAGATCCCCGTATCGCCCACCAGGATCACGCGGACCGAGATGTCGATCGGTTCCGGGCTGATCGTGACCCCGGGGCGCAGCCAGCCGATCTCGGGCGGGACGATCTCGAGCAGGCCGGTGCGCAGCGTGCGCATCAGCGCGCGCCAGGCCCCCGGCTCGCCGAGCACGTCGTTGGCGTCGAGCACCAGGTAGCCACCGTCGGCACGCAGCAGCGCACCGGGGCGTATGCCCGAGTAGTCCGACGGTCGTGGTCCGTTGCGCCCCCAGCGGAACTCGACGGTGCCGAGCAGGTTCGCGAGGTTGGGCACGTTCTCCTCGACGACCGGCGCGGGCTCGTCGGGGCCGTGCTCGAGCACGACGTTCACACCGTAGCGCGTGAAGGGGTCGGGCAGCTGCTCGCCTCCGCCCAGGCGGGTCTCGAGCACATCGGCGACGACCTCGTCGAGGAAGGTCTGCACCGCCGGTTGTTCGAAGCGTTCGCGGATCGGCGCGGTGACGTTCCCGAGCAGCTCGCGGGCACGCTGCTCGGTGGCTTCGCGCAGCGCATCGAGGCCCTCGCGCTGCAGGCGCCCGAGCTTGGACGCGACCGACTGGAGCTTCTTCTGCGCGTCCGGGAAGTGTTCCTCGAAGTGCTTCAGACGGTCCTCGGTGGCCTTGCCCTCGCGCACACGGCGCCGCAGCTCCGCCGGTGGCACCGGTTCGCCATCGAGCAGCGGGAAGACCATGGTCTGCGTCATCGGCCCCTGCTGTGCCGAAACCAGCGCCATGCCGTCGCGGCGCAACTCCTTTTCGAGCGGCTCGGTCAGCGCGTCAATTCGCGTACGGATGCGCTCCTGTATCGCGAGGCGCTCGGACGCGAGCGGCTCGCCGTCGAGCGCCTGTGGCAGATCGTTGGCGATGAACTCGGCGAGCTCGCGGACACGCCGGCGGAAGTGGCGCGCGTCGCCGGGCGGCAGCGAAATAAGGCGCGGGCGGTCGGGCTGGTCGAAGTTGTGGACGTAGCAGCGGTCCGGACGCTCGGGTCGCCGCCGCTCGAGCCCGGCCAGTGCCTCGCGCACCATGCTCATGCGGCCGGTGCCACGCGGGCCGCGCACGTATACGTTCTGGCCCCGCGCGGTGGTCGCGAGCCCGAACGCCAGCGCCTCGCGCGCGACCGGCTGCGCGACGATCTCGCGCCGGGTCGCCAGATCGGCCGTCGTCTCGAAATCGAACGCACCCTCGGGGCAGCGCCAGCGCACCTGCTCGGCGGCCAGGGGCTTGGGGGCGTCGCTCATGCGTCCTCCGTGGTCTGCGACCGGTGGCGTCCGGCGATTCTGGCCCGCGGCGGCGCTGACAGGCAAACGGGCGCGTCGCCTCGACCCGCCGTTGCGAACCGCGCGGTCGGCCCGACATCGCCGCTGGCCGCACATATCCGGCTCCGGCGATGCCGCCCGCTGCTACAATGACCGCTCGGGCCCTTAGCTCAGTTGGTCAGAGCATCCGACTCATAATCGGCTGGTCGCAGGTTCAAGTCCTGCAGGGCCCACCAAATTCCATACCGGGCATGGGGTTACGGGCGGGATACTATAAGATTTTATGTCTTTTGGTCGCGACCATTATCGGCGGCGTGTCGGCTCGTCGTTCCGACCCAACGCACGCTCGAGGTGCCCGGGTCGCCCGCCCCCTCAGCCGGGGACCCACCGAGTCGGGCCGGAGTGTCACCGGGCGGCGCGCTCGCCGGCCTGACCCATATACCCCCCGTTGGGCGCCCCCCGCCCCGCAGACGGCCGCGGGGGAGTGCGGAAATTTACGCAGCGCAAGTGCACACGCGCGGCATTCACGGCGTTTGTTCTGTCGCCGCTTCAAGGGTCAGCGACACGCCCTGAGGGCCATTGATGATTGAATCCGGTTGTACCGCCACCACGGCGATCTCCCCAGTGACTCGGCATGAAGGCGCCCGCGCAGGCTTACGCGCACACTCATATCGACACCGCAACATACGTGCGTCCCCGCCCCTGCCACCAAGAAGCTGCATTCCAATTTAGTGGCGCCAATTCATACGTATCGCGCACGAAGGTACTCCGAGTCCTGCTCCGGAACCCCGGATCTCTTCTCCAGTTTTCCGATGGGTTCTTGATACGACGACGCTTTGGACTTGACGTCTCCCCCGAAATCGACGGCAGTTTAGAACTAGACTAAGCTCACTTCGCCAGTCCTCACCGAGGGAGACGAGGACATGAAGAAGTCGAGGTTCACAGAGGAGCAGATCGCCTACGCGCTGCGCCAGGCGGAGAGCGGCACGCCGGTGGCCGATGTCTGCCGCCAGCTTGGGGTGAGCGAGGCAAGTTTCTATGTTTGGAAGAAGAAATACGCGAGGCTCGGGGTGGCAGAGATTCGTGAGCTTCGGCTGCTGCGTGAGGAGAATGCCCGACTGAAGCGGGTGGTTGCGGATCTGACGCTTGATAAGCACATCTTGGGCGAGGTGGTGCGAAAAAAGCTTTGAAACCGGCCAAGCGGCGCGAGCTGGCCGGTTGGATTCAAACGCAGTTTCAGGTGAGTACACGCCGGGCATGCGAGCTTGCTCAGTTCTCTCGTGCAGCGTACTACCGAGCGAGTCGCGCGCGTGATCAGAGTGCCTTGCGCAGCCGAATCCGCGAAATCGCACACTCAAGACCGCGCTTCGGCCATCAGCGGATCCACGTGATGCTGCGGCGAGAAGGATGGATGGTAAACATCAAGCGTGTAAGGCGCTTGTATCGTCTGGAGGGTCTGCAGCTTCGGATGCGGATCCGTCGGCGTAAACACATGTGCCTGCACCGTGGCCCGACGCCGGTTCCGGCAGGGCCCAATGAGCGCTGGAGCATGGATTTCGTGCATGACCAGTTGTTCGATGGGCAGCCATTCCGAATGCTCACCGTCGTCGATCAGTGGAGTCGCGAGAGTCCGCTGATTGAGGCCGATTTCTCACTCACCGGGCAGAAGGTTGCCGACGCGACGTCCCCCCGTATTTGAGTAGCAGGCGAGTTTGGAGTCCAATCCCACGACGAGAGGAGATTGGACATGAAGAAGCGTTTCTCGGAGCAACAGATCATCGGGTTTCTGCGCGAGGCCGAGGCCGGGTTGGGGGTCAAGGACCTGTGCCGTAAGCACGGGTTCAGAGAGGCCTCCTACTACCTTTGGCGCAGCAAGTTCGGCGGCATGAGCGTGTCGGAGGCCAAGCGCCTGAAGCAGCTGGAGACGGAGAACGCCCGGCTCAAGAAGCTCCTGGCCGAGCAGGTTCTTGAGAATGAGGTCATCAAGGATGCCTTCCGAAAAAAGTGGTGAGCGCACCGGCCAGGCGGGTACTGGTGCGCTCCATGGTGGACAAGGGCGTGAGTGAGCGGCGCGCCCTGGCGGTGGTAGGTATGAGTGCCAGCGCGCTGCGCTACAGGCCTCGGCCGGACCGCAACGTCGAGCTGCGAGAGCAAATCGTGGCGTTGGCGCATCGCTACAAGCGCTATGGCGTCGAGATGATCCACCTCAAGCTCAGACAGGCAGGGCTGGTTGTGAACCACAAACGCGTGGAGCGGCTGTATCGAGAGGCAAAGCTGCAGGTGCGACGACGTAAGCGCAAGAAGGTGCTGGCAGGGCAGCGCCAACCGCTGGTGCGACCGACCACGGCCAATCAAGTGTGGTCGATGGATTTCGTATTCGACCGTAGCGCCGAGGGGCGTGTAATCAAGTGCCTGACCATCGTCGACGATGCCACCCATGAGGCGGTCGCCATCGAGGTCGAACGTGCGATCTCGGGCCAAGGGGTTATCCGTGTGCTGGAGCGACTGGCACTCAGTCGCGGGTTGCCCGAGGTGATTCGGACCGACAACGGCAAGGAGTTTTGCGGGAAGGCCATGGTGACCTGGGCTGACGAGCGAGGCCTTCATCTGCGGCTGATCGACCCGGGCAAGCCGAATCAGAATGCGTACATCGAATCGTTCAACGGCCGCCTGCGTGACGAATGCCTGAACGAGCATTGGTTCACCGGTGTTCTCCATGCCCGGACGATCATTGAGACCTGGCGGCGCGAATACAACGAGGAGCGACCAAAGGTAAGCGTTCATTCTCCGGCGTACTGTTCTCGGCGACAAGCGGTTCGTAGTCTGCCCGCACTTTCTGACGAAGGAGCGGGTGATGAGCGTGAAGGAGAAGCGTACGCGACGGTCCGCAGCGCAATGGCGCAAGCTGATCGGCGAGCAGCGTGACAGCGGGATGTCGCAGAAGGCGTTCTGCGACAGGCGTGGACTGGGGATGAGCACGTTCGCGCGCTGGAAGGCGCGACTGGCGACGCCTGATGAGGAGGTTCGTGATGCGGGCGAGCGCGGCGAGCTGATCGAGCTGGTGGCGCCACCGAGCGCGGGTGGCGAGCGCCTTGCCCTGGAGCTGGACCTGGGCGGCGGCATGGTGCTGCGGATCCATCGGGGCTGAGCGGTGCTGTGGCCGGAGTCGCAGGTTCGGATTTGGCTGTACGCCCGGCCGACGGACATGCGCAAGTCGTACGACGGTTTGTCGGCACTGGCCAGGCGGGCGCTGGGCGAGGACCCGTTGAGCGGGCAGCTGTTCGTGTTCATCAACCGCAAGCGCACGCAGATGAAGGTGCTGTATTTCGATGCCGGCGGCTACTGCGTCTGGAGCAAGCGGCTGGAGGCCGGGCAGTTCCGCTACCGTGCCGAACGCGGCGAGAAGCAGTCGCTGGATCCGTCGTCTCTGCGCTGGCTGATTGAAGGCATCGACGCCGGATCGGTGCGTCGCTACAAGCGCTATCGACGGCCAACGGGTGCGCCTTCGCCGGTATAATACGCGCCATGTCATCGGCGGTTTCATCAGCGCAGGTACACGATCCGCGACTGGCCCAGGCGCTGGCCGAGAACGCCGAGCTCAAGGCGGCGAACAGGGCCCAGCGCGAGCAGCTGCAGTCGCTGCAGCAGCAGCTGGACTGGTTCAAGCGCCAGCTGTTCGGGCAGCGTTCCGAGCGCCGTCTGGTGGAGCCCTCGCCGGATCAGCTGAGCCTGGCCGACGCGCTGGGTGCGCGGTCCCAGACGGCAGAGCCGCCGACCCGCCAGACGATCACCTATACGCGCGGCAAGGCCGCCAAGCGCCGCCCCGACGAGGCGGTCAACGACAGCGGGCTGCGCTACGACGAGTCGGTGCCGGTCGAGCGCATCGAGCACACGCCGGCCGAGCTGCTGGGTGAGGCCGCCGACGACTACGAGGTCATCGGCGAGCGGGTCACGCGGCGTCTGGCGCAGCGCCCCGGCAGCTACGTGGTGCTCGAGCACGTGCGCCCGGTGCTGCGGCGCAAGGTCAGCGAGGATGAGCTGATCACGCCGCCGGCACCGGCGGCGGTGCTGGAGGGCACCCAGGCCGATGTCAGCGTGCTGGCCGGGCTGCTGGTGGACAAGTTCTGCCACCACCTGCCGCTGTATCGTCAGCATCAGCGCATGAGCCAGGCGGGCATCACGCTGAGCCGGGCGACGCTGACGCAGTGGGTCAGGCGCAGCATCGCGCTGCTGGCGCCGATCCACGAGGCGCAGCTGCGCCAAATCCTGCGCAGCCGCACCCTGGCGATGGATGAGACGCCGATCCGTGCCGGGCGCAGCGGCAAGGGCAGGATGAAGCAGGCGTGGTACTGGCCGATCTACGGCGAGGCCGACGAGGTCAGCTTCACCTACGCCAGCAGCCGCGGGCGCCAGCACGTGCTCGAGACGCTGCACGGCTTCCAGGGCACGCTGCTGTGCGACGGCTACAGCGCGTACGCCCATTTCGCCGGTCGCACCGACGGGGTGGAGCTGGCGCAGTGCTGGGCGCACACACGCCGCCACTTCGAGCGCGCGCGCGACAGCGACCCGGAGGCGGCCGATCGGGCGCTGGAGCTGATCGGCACGCTCTACCGCGTCGAGGCCGAGATCCGTCAGCGCACGTTGGACGCCGGGCAGACGCTGGCGCTGCGCACCGAGCGCAGCCTGCCGGTGGTGGATGCGTTCTACGCATGGTGCTACGAACAACGCCAGCGGCTTGATCTGGTCAACAGCCATCCATTGAGTAAGGCGCTGAAGTACGCCAGCGAACGTGAGCACGCGCTGCGGGTGTTTCTGTCGGCCCCGCACGTGGCGATCGACACCAACCACCTGGAGCGCGCGCTGCGCACGATCCCGATGGGGCGCAAGAACTGGCTGTTCTGCTGGACCGAAGTCGGCGCCGAGCAGGTGGGCATCATCCAGAGCCTGTTGACCACCTGCCGCCTGCACGACATCAACCCGTACACCTACCTGGTGGACGTGCTGCAGCGCGTGGCGATCCACCCGGCCAGCGAGGTCGAGCAGCTGACCCCACGGCGCTGGAAGCAGCTGTTCGCCGATAACCCGCTGCGCTCGGACCTTGGCCATGCCCGTTGACATCGACGGGCTGAGCTACGAGGAGCTGGAGCAGCTCCATCGCCGGATCGTTGAGCGGCTGAAGATGCTCGACGCGATGCAGGCGCACGTTGACATGATGGCCTTCAGCATCGGTGCGCGGGTCAGCTTCCACAGTCAGCGCGGGCGCCACCTCGCCACCGTGATCAAGTACAACCGCAAGACCGTCACGGTCGTCGATGACCAGGGCCGGCAGTGGCGCGTGACGCCAGGGCTGCTGTCACCGGTTAAGGATGTCGATGCCGGCACCGCGGAGCCGACCCCGCGAGCCGACATGAACCGCCTGCGCTGATCGGCAGCGTGTCAACCACGCTCAGGAATGAACGGTTACGACCAAAGAAGGCCCTGGGCGGAATGACTCCCAGTGCCTACGCCGACCACCTGGCTACTGAAGCCGCTACAATAGACACCGGGCTCTAAACCGTCCCGCTACTGAACGCGGGGGGACGTCGGACGCGCTTCAGCGAGCTCTTTCCGGTGTGAGAGCGCCCCTATCGATTACGGTCGACCACGGCACCGAGTTCACCTCAAAAGCACTCGAGGAGTGGGCCTGGCAGCGAGGCATCAAGCTCGACTTCACGCGGCCTGGAAAACCGACTGATAACGGGTACATAGAGTCGTTTAACGGACGGCTGCGCGATGAGTGTTTGAACGTCAGCCAGTTTCTGTCGATCGCCGATGCGCGAGCGACGATCGAGGCTTGGCGAATCGATTACAATCGACATCGACCACATGGATCACTGGGCCACCTGACACCCCGTGAGTACATCCAGCAGCGTCAGGAGCAACTGGCTGCCGAAGGAGCTTTTCTCTAGTTCGCCGTGGTCTCAAAAAGGGACCAACGTCATTGCCACGATTCTCCCACCCACGAGTGGTCTAAAATTGCGGGGAGCTTACGCTGACACCATCATTTCGACCGTTCAACAAGCTGGTCTCCGGACCAGTCAATACAGGTCAGTTGACCATCTTCGACGATTGTCCGCACGATCCCAGCATTTCCAACCAGATTAGCCATAGTGTAATCCGTACTAACTTCATCGCAGAGCTCCGGCAACATAAATGCCAGCACGCCACCATGGGTAACGATAATCAACAACCCATTTTCATACGAGTGACGCTCAAGGAGCTCATCCCAAAACGGCAAGAACCGGGCCCGCAGGTCGTATAGGCTTTCTCCGCCGTCACTCGCTCGGGCGTCGGCATTACCTGCTTTCCATTCATATAGGATGGGAAAAGCATCCTTAGACAAGTCAGGCGCTTCACCAAAGCTGATTTCTACCAATTCGGGAGCCAGCCGCACTGGGAGGCCCGTCTGGAACGAAATTGCATCTGCGGTCTGCAGCGTGCGTAAGCGCGTACTGCTGTATAGATAATCCACGGAAACCCCAACAAAGCTCGCAGAAAGTGCCGCAGCTTGACGCACCCCTTGTTGCGTCAGGGGATAACTCACACCATCATCCGGAACTGGAAGCGGCCCGTCCACAACATTGAACTCACTTTCCGCATGGCGTACGAACCACACTTCCAGTGACAACGCGGCAGTAGACACCAACCCGAAAGTCAATGCCACTGCCAAAGCGAGAAACTGCCTAACTAACACACGCATGAGTTCACCTTTGCGATACTTTTCGCCAAAACATCCTGCGTGGCCACCATACTTGTCAGCGCCACCTAAGATGGCGGTATCAGTAGCGATAAGTAAGATCCATACCGAACGTACGCGGTCTACCGTATGTTCTGAGTTCAGCATTGATCAATGGCGCTCTATCTAGAGTGTCGAACGTATATTCGACATACTCCTTATCGGTCAAATTCTGGACCCAAAGTGCCAGTTCAAGGTTTCCGTCACCTCCAGGGCCGACGCTTATGCTGCCAAGCCTTAGAGAAGCATCCCATACGGTATACGACGGTTGAATTGCCAACACTGAGAAAGCGGGATCGCTAAAGCTATCGGCCACGTATCGCCCACCCAGAAAAGCCCGCAATCGGCCGAACGGCAATGGTCTAAACTCGTAATTCGCTGAGAATGACGCTGTGTGTTTTGGCATCACCTCTCGAAGTGTCAACAACTCACCAGTTACGGGGTTCTCGAACTCTTGCTTGCTAATATTTGTATACCCATACGCAAGATTCAATGTCAATCCAGCCACCGGAATCACTGAAAGGTCGACCTCAACACCATACATGTCCGTCACTTCCGATACGTTCAATGTTTCCTGAGAGAATATGGGTGGATCCCCAATCGGAATCGTGAATGTAATTTGCCGATTCTTCCACTCCTGATAAAAGGCCGCCGCGTTCAAACGAAGTCGGCCATTCAAGCCGTCAGCTTTCAGGCCCAACTCCCAACTCTCGATTTCGTCCTCCTCAAATGGCGTAAAAGTAAAAGAGCGTGTATCCACTCCACCACCACGATATGCCGTACTCCAGCGCACATACGTACTTATATCATCAGTGAGCTCATAGCCCATGGTCAGCATCGGATCAAATCGATTCTCACTGAACTCGAATGGCAGAGGCGCAGGCTCTCCACTGAGGAACAACCTCGACCCCGTTTTCGTATCAGATGTAAAGCGCCCACCCACACTCACATCCAGGCGATCGGCGAGTACTGGGGGCGTCCAAGTCACCTGCCCGAATAATGCGCGGCTTCTCGAGCTTATACGAGCCGCCCGATCAGGCGGATTACTGAGAAACAATAGATCAGGAAGGATCTGAGGTCCATCTTCCGTCAGCTCATTACTGAAGGCGGTCCCCTGTGCATCGTCGGCATCCTCTTCGAAGTAGTAAGCCCCGACAATGAACTCAAGGCGATCAAGCGTCCCAAGGAGCTGAAATTCCTGAGTGAACTGATCTTGATCTACGTCCGAAAGGCTTACTCGACCAAAGAGGTTGCCAATAGCGGGACCGGGCCGAAAGAAGGAACCAGCCCAGCTATTGAACTGTGACACCTCAAGCTCTCGGTAAGAAGTTATGGACTTTAAAGAGAGTGTTTCGCCTAAATCCCAGGTTGCCGTCAGGGCGTGCCCTTGAGCCTTCGCTTCAGTCGGTTGATTTGGAGCACCGGTTCTACCGCGGGAAACACGATTCGGCTCTAGCTGCTGGAAACTGTCATCAGGAAACGGCGGAGCTCCGCTTCTTTCAATCAGACGATGTATATGAAAATACGCCTCTTGGTCTTCACTTTTCGAGTTGTCATACGCATATTCGACCGTAACGTTTTCTGTTGGCTCCCAAAGCGTGGATATTCTCCCGCCTCGTTTTCGCATTGCCCCCCAATCTGACACATTGCTTGCTGGATTGGTCACCCAGCCGTCACGCCGAGATAGGAAAAACTCGAGCTTTACGCTCAGATTAGCAACCTCTGGGAGATTCAATCGCGAGGTGCTGGCTCGCTTCCCCATATTCCCCAACGTCAATTGCTGCTCGAACCCCAGTTCCCCGGTCGGCTTTTTCGACGTCATATTTATGGCGCCACCGATGGCATTTCGACCGAACAGAGTGCCCTGCGGTCCGCGGAGAACTTCAACACGTTCGAGCTCAGCTAGATCCACCGCAAGCCCTTGGGCGCGCCCGAAATAAACACCGTCCAAATATATGGCAGTGGGAAGATCCCGCGAGATTTGATCGCTGCCACCGGGATTCACGCCGCGGATCATAAATCCGTGGGTTGTGTTAGCGCCACCGAAGGGCGTTATCGTCAAATTGGGGACGATTCCATCGGTCAGATCGGTAATGTTCGTAATCCGATACGCGGCAAGCTGCTCATCAGGAAGCGCGACCACCGACAGTGGCGCCTCTCGCAACGTCTGCTCACGCCTCTGCGCGGTCACAACGATTTGGTCGAGCATTGTAGCTCGATCATCTCCCGTAGCTTGCTCGGCATCTGACTGAGCTGATGATACGCCGGATGTAGTCATCAACATTGCCGCCAGGCCCAACCCTACATTGGAACTTCTTGAATTCTTCCCCCTCATTCCCCGCTCCCCCTCTACTGTCATCTTTAAATCCGCATCATCAACCACATTGAGTTGACCGTCTGGTCCCATGGATATATATAAGCCAGTGCCTGCCAGCAGCTTCTCCAACCCAACATCCACGCGATACTCACCTTTTAAGGAGTTAGAAGTTCTCTTGCGCGCCTCGTCAAAGGGAAATAACAACGTGCGATCCGCCTGCTTTGCGAACTCGATCAACGCCTGATCGGCCCTCTTTTTTTGAATCTCGAACCTCATAACTTCCCCGAGGGATTCTCGGTCGATTGCTTTCGCAGGGTTTAGCAGGCCACAAACGAAAAATACGAGACAGAAAATTACCCCCAGGTCACGAATTTTCATTGGCTGAGACCTTCTCTCTAGGCTGGTTGACGAACCAGAAACGATTTTCCACCAGCGGTGCATAACGATCTTGCTCCCCCACCCACCCCTACGGTCACTCCAACGATGAGTTCTATAATGTTGTTGAAAGCTCGGAAGGCTTCAACAAAACGGTGCCGTCATCAACCTCTTCATGGTCGATGTCAAAATTCGCCCTCAAGGTAGATAAAAAGCCGGAAACGTCCCCCGCTTTGAATAGCCCAGCCACCCGAACTTCTCGCATATCTTCGCTGAGAAAAACGAACTCCATGTCCGTGTACCGAGCCACTTCGGCAACCGCTTCACCCAGCGAATGACCCTGAAACACCAAATTTCCCTGTCGCCATGACAGGCGGGCCTCCACCTCCTCAGGAGCGATATTCTTCAAATTGTCACCTGCTGCATTTACAATCAGCTGTTGCTTGTCAGATACGAGCAGCGAGGACTTCGATAGTGCTATTTGCTCAACATGGGAAGTCACGTTGTTCTCTTTGAAATCGGGAGATCGAGCACGTACGCCCACAGCGCCCTCATTCACCAATATTTCCAAGCTTTCGGAAAAATCGTTCAACTTGACACTGAAAGCCGTACCGACAGCCTCCACAATTCGGTCGCCAGCAATGACTCGAAGTGGTCTTTCGGCGTCCATGGCTACTTTGACGTGCAACTCACCGCTCTCAAGGTGAATCAATCGCTGTCGCTTGCCATATTGAACGCGAGCAGTCGTATCAGTATTCAGAGTCAGCCTGGAGCCGTCTGATAGATCAACTGTGGATATGCTCCCGACTCGGGTTACATAGGTAGCTGATTCTTCTCCATCCAGTACGGAGGTCTCATAAGAACCAAGACCAGGGTCGTGTATTACTGCCCACAGGGACGCAACCACGACAACCACCACTGACGCAACGATTGCAGCCAAGGTACGAGCAGGCACTGCACGCTGCGGCGCTGTTTGCGGAATCACCTCTGCGATCAGGCTGAGGGAATCCATCGAATCCCATAGGGTTGCGAGCTCGTACAGCTCGGCCTCGTTGCGCGGGTCGGCTGCCAACCAGGTCCTAAGGGCATTGGCTTCACCGTCTGATAATCCACGGTCAAGCCGAGCAATCCAAATACCGGC
>PWYM01000205.1 GCA_003567855.1 Gammaproteobacteria bacterium
ACATCGGTCCAGATTTCGAGTCGCTGCGCGCTGATGTGTGCTGCGAGACAGGCCGCGGAAGTATCCGAACCGCCGCGCCCGAGCAGCACCGTCTCACCGCCCTCGCCACCCGCGATAAAACCCTGCGTCAGCACCACGCCCGGCAGCGCATCGAGTCGGGCGCGCAGTGCGTCGTCGGCATCGAAGCCGCAGGCGGCACTGAGATAACGACCGCGCTCCGAGGCGCCCGACACCGGCCGTGTGCGCAGCAGTTCGCGCGCATCGACGCGCTGGACTTCCACGCCCTGGGCGCCGAGCCAGGCGGCGCCCAGGCGCGTCGCCATCAATTCGCCGGCCGCCATTACGCGGGCGTGCGTGCGGGGGCTCGCCTCGCCGATCAGTGCAATCCCGGCGGCGAGCTGCCCGAGCTCCGCAAGCTCGGCGTCGAGCAGCGTGTCGGAGTCGAGAGCGAGTACCTCGCCGAGTACACGGTGGCGGCGCGCGATATCGTCAAGTACGGACTGGTGGTCACCGCCTATGGCGGCCTCGATGAGCTCCTCCAGTCGATTGGATACCCCCGAAACCGCCGAATGTACGAGCAGCACGCGTCGGCCTTCGGTGATGCGCGCCCGCACGATCCCGAGGATCCGCTGCCAGTTCTCGAGCGATGCGACACTGGTGCCGCCGAACTTGAGCACCACCCACGGCGAGTCCGGAAAGGCGCTGAGCTGGGCGTCGAACGGACCCGTAGAGGCGTGGTTCATCGGCAGGGCCCGCGTGCGTCAGAGGTTACGGTCGGTGACCGCACCCTCGGACGCGGAACTGACGAGGTGTGCGTACTTCGCGAGCAGTCCGCGCAGCGGCTCACGCTGCGAGGGTCGCCACGCCTCGCGTCGGGCGGCGAGCTCAGCCTCCGACAGGTCGACGTCGATGCTTTTCGCAACGGCATCAATGGTGATGCGATCGCCATCCTCGAGCAGCGCGATCGGCCCGCCGGTCGCCGCCTCCGGCGTGACGTGGCCGACGACGAAACCATGGCTGCCACCCGAAAACCGGCCGTCGGTGATCAGGGCAACCTTGTCACCCAGCCCCTTGCCCACGATCGCACCGGTGGGGCTGAGCATCTCGCGCATGCCGGGGCCGCCCACGGGGCCTTCATGGCGAATTACGACGACGTCGCCCGGCTGCACGATGTCGCCGAGGATGCCGTTGAGCGCGGCCTCCTCGGAGTCGAACACCCGCGCGGTACCGGTGAACGCGGTGCCTTCCTTGCCGGTGATCTTCGCGACCGCGCCCTCGGGTGCAAGGTTGCCGTAGAGGATTGCGAGGTGGCTGTCCGCCTTGTAGGGCTTTTGCAGCGGCGCGATGATGTCCTGGCCTTCCGGGTAGGACTGCACGTCGGCGAGGTTCTCGGCCATCGTGCGCCCGGTCACCGTCAGCAGATCGCCGTGCAGCAGGCCCGCATCGAGCAGCGTCTTCATCAGCGGGCGGATGCCGCCGATGCGGACCAGCTCGCTCATCATGTAGCGGCCGCTGGGGCGCAGGTCGGCGAGCACCGGGGTGCGTGCCCCGATACGCGTGAAGTCATCCAGCGACAGCGGCACCCGCGCTTCGTGCGCGATCGCCATCAGGTGCAGCACCGCGTTGGTCGAGCCGCCAAGCGCGATGACCATCGTGATCGCGTTCTCGAAGGCTTCGCGACACAGGATGTCGGACGGGCGGATGCCGCGGCGGATCAGCTCGACGACCTGCGCGCCGGCGCGCCGGCAGTCGTCGCGCTTGGTGTCGGACACCGCCTCCTGCGCCGAGCTGTTGGCAAGACTCAGGCCCATCGCCTCGATTGCCGACGCCATCGTGTTGGCGGTGTACATCCCGGCGCACGACCCCGGACCCGGGATCGCGGTGGCCTCGACCTCCTCGAGCTCGGCGTCGCTGACGCGGCCGGCGGCGTGGCCACCGATCGCCTCGAACACCGACACGATGTCACGGTTGCCGGGACCCGGCCGGATCGTGCCGCCGTAGACGAAGATCGACGGGCGGTCGAGCCGCGCCATCGCCATCACGCAGCCCGGCATGTTCTTGTCGCAGCCGCCTATGGCGACATAACCGTCGAAACCCTGGCCCGCGACGACGGTTTCGATGGAGTCAGCGATGACCTCTCGCGAGATCAACGAGTAGCGCATGCCGGGCGTACCCATCGAGATGCCGTCGGACACGGTGATGGTGTTGAAGATCACGCTCTTGCCGCCGGCGGCATCAGCGCCCTGCCCCGCGTGCTCGGCCAGGCTGTTGATGTGCATGTTGCACGGCGTGACCATACTCCACGTTGACGCGATGCCGACCTGCGGCCTGGAGAAATCCGCCTTCGTGAAGCCCACCGCACGCAGCATCGCGCGCCCGGCGGCGTGCTCGACACCGTCGACCACGAGCCGCGAGTAGCGCCGGGGGTCAACCCCGCGCGTGGAATCGTCGCTCATCACTGCTCCCCGTCACGCGGTGCATACGCAAGCACCTGTCCGTTTACTGGCTCGCTGGCGCTCCGGCCGCAGCCGTGGCCGCGATCTGCGCCGGACGCGGCACCTTCAGATCGGACACGACACCGAGCTTCTCGAGCCCGCGCAATACGATCCAGGTGAGGTCGAACTGCCACCACTTGAGCCCATGGCGCGCCGAACCCGCGAACTTGTGGTGATTGTTATGCCAGCCTTCACCCAGGGCCATGATCACGACGAGCCAGTTGTTGGTACTGTCGTCACGCGCATCATACGGCGAGCGACCCCAGCGGTGGCAGACCGAATTGACCATGAAGGTCGAGTGCCACAACACGACGGTGCTGATGAAGTACCCCCAGACGAGCATCTGCAGACCGCTGGTGCCAAGCTGCGGCCACAGCATGTTCAGCACCGCGCCGAGCACGAACAGGAATGCCGCCTGGCCCAACACGATCCAAACGTAGTGGCGCTGCAGCGCCTTGAGCTCGGGATACTTGTGGAGGTCCTTGACGTTGGCGCCGGAGGTGCTGAAGCACTCCGGGGTCATCATCCAGCCCATGTGGGCATGCCACAGGCCGTGGGCGCGGGGCGAATGCATGTCGCGGTCGCTTTCGGTGTAGCGATGATGATCGCGATGGTGCGACACCCACCAAAGCAGCCCACCCTGGGTTGCCAGGCTGCCGGCGAACGCCAGCACGAACTGGAACGGCCGGCTCGTGCGGAACGCCTTGTGGGCGAAGTAACGGTGAAAGCCCGCGGTCACGCCCAGACCGCGAATGAGGTACATCACGATCGCGACGACGATCGCCGCGGTGCTCACGCCCGTGTAGAACGCGAGCAGGCACGCGGCATGGAAGACGATGAAGCCCGCTGCCACGGCCCTGGCCTGTTTCTTTGCACGCGTCATGCGTTGATCGACTCCTTGTACCGGGGACCGACATCCGTGCCGGCAACCGGCCGCACCAACCCTGCGCCGGCGGTCCCCGGGGCACGGGTGTTTTACCTTGGCCCAAGCGTGGCCCAAGCGTGGCCCAAGCGTGGCCCGCGCATGGCTGAGCGCATGCGCTACAGCGCGGCGACTGTGGTGAGGCAACCTCTTATGATATCGCAACCGGCGTTGGCGACCAATCAGGGCGCGTGGGCAGAATCCGGGGCTGCGTCACCGCCCAGCGGACGCTCAGTCGCCGGACAGGACCTTGCCGGGGTTCAGGATCCCGTTCGGGTCCAGGTCAGCCTTCAGCGCACGCATCAGCCGGAGCGCCGCAGGCGGCGCCAGCCGCGCCAGTTCGCCCACCTTCAGCTGGCCGATGCCGTGCTCGGCGCTGAAGGTACCGCCCAGCGAAACCACCAGATCGTGCACCTCGGTGGCCACCGCGGGCCAGCGCGCGAGCAGCGCATCCGGCACAAGGCCCAGGGGACAGCCCACGTTGAAATGCACGTTGCCGTCGCCGACGTGGCCGAAGGCCAGCACCGGCGCCCCCGGCACCAGGCGCTCGACCAGCGCGGTGCCCTCGTCGATGAACTGCGCCATCCGCGACAGCGGCACCGCGACATCGTGCTTGATGCTCGGGCCGGCGTGCTTCTGAGCCTCTGACAGGCCGTCACGCAGCCGCCACAGTGCGGCCCGCTGCGCATGGCTGCCAGCCAGCACCGCGTCGACCACCCGGCCATCCGCGACCAGCGTCTCGAGTGCGTCGGCGAGCACGTCATCGAGCGGCCGGCTGCCTGACGCCTCGATCAACACATACCACGGATGCACCGCATCGAAAGGATCCAGGCATCCTGGCAGGTGTCGGCACACGAGTTCGAGCCCGCGACGGGGCATCAGTTCGAACGCGTTCAGCGTGTCGTCGAGGCCCTCGCGCAGGTGGCCGAAGACGGCGAGCGCGTCAGCCGGTGATGCGACCGCGACCAGCGCCGTCGTCGCCGATGCCGGCAGCGGGTACAGGCGGCAGCACACCGCGGTGATCACGCCGAGCGTGCCCTCGGAACCAATGAACAGCTGCTTGAGATCGTAGCCGGCGGTGTTCTTCCGGTTTGCGCCGAGCAGGTCCAGCACCTCGCCGCTGGCGAGCACGACCTCGAGCCCGAGCACCTGCTCGCGCGTGTTGCCGTAACGGAGCACGTTGGTGCCGCCCGCGTTGGTCGCGACGTTACCCCCGATCTGGCAGCTCCCCTCGGCCGCGAGACTCAGCGCAAACAGCCGCTGGCGCTCGCGGGCGACCGCCTGCAGCGCAGCCAACACACAACCCGCCTCGGCGGTGATTGTAAAACCCTCGGCATCCAGCGCGCGGATGCGGTTCAGCCGCGCGGTGCCGAGCAGCACCTGGGTGCCGCTGGCATCGGGCACGGCGCCGCCGCACAACCCGGTATTGCCGCCCTGCGGCACCACCGCGACGCCCGCCGCGTTGCAGATCGCGAGCACCCGCGACACCTCGTCGGTCGTCGCCGGCAGCACGAGCATCGGCGTGCGGCCCTCGTAGCGCCCGCGCCACTCGCGCAAGTGCGGCGCCAGCGCGTCGGCATCGCGCACCACGCCGCGCGCACCGACGACGTCGGCGATGGACTCGAGCACCGCGGTGTCGGGCACGCCCACGCGTCAGCCCCGGTCGTCGTGCGCAACGAGCGCGGCAAACTCGCCGGCATCGATGTTGCTGCCACAGAATACGAGGCCCACGCGCTGGCCGGCGAGTGTGTCGCGCAGCGGACCCAGTACCGCGGCGGTGGTCGCCGCACAGGCCGGCTCGACCGCGAACTTCAGCGATGCGTGGATCAGGCGCATCGCCATGCGCAGCGCGTCGTCACTGACCGTGACGACCTCGTGCACGTGGGCCTGGCACAAGCCGAACGACACCGGTGCCGCATGGGGTGCACCGAGGCTGTCGGCGATCGTGTCGACGCGCTCCAGCGCAACCGGCTGGCCGGCGGCCAGACTGCGGCGCATGCTGTCGGCGCCCTCCGGCTCGACGCCGTAGACGCGGCAGCCCGGCACCTCCTGCGCGAGTGCCGTGGCAACACCGGCGCACAGGCCGCCGCCGCCCACCGGCACCACCACGGCATCCAGCCCGGCGACCTGCGCGGCGAACTCCCGACCCAGCGTCGCGGTGCCCGCCGCGACCTCCAGGCCCTCGAACGGATGCACGAAGGT
>PWYM01000131.1 GCA_003567855.1 Gammaproteobacteria bacterium
GTTCCCCGACCCTGACGGAGCCCCCCTGCTGGGGCGTTGGGCCCCTCGCCGCAAGGCGAGGGGCCTGTTTTCTAAAGGGGCGTCCCGGTCAGCGCGTGCTGTGCAGGCCGACGACGTTGCCTTCCGGATCCTCGATGACCCCGATGTAGCCATGCGGCGAGATGTTGAGCCGGTCGAGGCGCACGCGGCCGCCGGCTGCCGACACTCGGGCAAGCGCGCCGTCGAGGTCGCCGTTGACGTCGAGGTAGACGATTGTTCCGCCGACGCCGGGCTGGCAGCCGTCCATACGCGTCAGGGCACCCCCCACACCGTTGCGTTCATCGAAGGGGAAGGCGAGCATCGTGCAGTTCTCATCGCCGCCAGATACAAGTTCAGTGCCGAGGACGTGCTCGTAGAATGTGCGACTGCGCTTGAGATCATTGACTGCGATCTCGAACCAGCTTATCGCGTGGGTACGCATTAGATTACTCCCGCATTGAATTGAGAGGAATGACTGCACCGCCTGCGGTGGCGATGCGTGGCGGGGATTCTAGTCGGAAGGCTGTGGAGCGATTGCCGGCATGCGATACTTAAAATGTAGCGCTATAGGAGGAGTCATCCGTGTTGGAGCCCACATCGCATGACCTGTGCTGGCACCGCGCGGCCTGTCACTGCGGCGCGGTCGTCGTGGAGGTGGCCGCGCCGGCCGAGATTGAGGCCGTCGAGTGCAATTGCTCGATCTGCCGGCAGACGGGCTTTTTGCACCTGATCGTGCCTGTCGCTCGTTTTCGAATGGTGTCAGGCCGTGAAGCGCTCAGTACCTACAGGTTCAACACGGGGATCGCACAGCACTATTTCTGCGCCCACTGTGGCGGACGCCCATTTTACGTGCCGCGTTCGAACCCGGACGGCTTCAGTGTCAACGTGCGGTGTATAGACCGCACGACGGTCCGTGGCGTGACCATCAAGTGCTTCGATGGTGATGACTGGGAGCGCAACGCGGGCGCGCTGTCACACCTGTCCCGGGAAGAGCCCGCCTGAGCGTGGCGTGCGCGCGATCAGTCGCGGTCACCCGTCAGTTCGTCCCGGTAGACCTTGCCGCCTTTCATCACGAAGTCCACGCGGGTCAGCGCATCGACGTTCTCAAGCGGGTCATCGGCCACCGCGATGAGGTCGGCGAAGCGTCCCGGCGTGAGGGCGCCTACATCCGCATCCAGCCCGAACAGTTCGGCCGCGTGTACCGTCGCGGCCTGGATGGCCTGCATCGGTGTCATGCCCCACTCGAGCATGTGTGCGAACTGGCGCGCGTTGTCACCGTGCGGATAAACCCCCGCATCCGAGCCGAAACTCATGCGGACGCCGGCCTCCAGCGCGCGCCGGAAGTTCTCGCGCTGCAGCGTGCCGACCTCGCGCTCTTTCTCGAGGGATTCCGGAAGTATGCCCATCTCTTCGCCGCTGCCGAGGATGAAGTCGCTGACGTAGATGTCCATCGACAGGAAGGTGCCGTGTTCGAGGGCCAGGCGTATACCCTCGTCGTCGATCAGGCTCGCATGCTCGATCGAGTCTGCACCGGCACGAATGGCGGTCTTGATGCCTTCGGTCCCGTGTGCATGGACGGCAACCCGCATGCCCAGTGTATGCGCCTCGTCAACGATGGCCTGCATCTCTTCGAAGGTGAACTGGCGTGCACCGATCGTCGTGCCCTTCGACAGGACACCACCGGTCCCGCAGAACTTGATCACGTTCGCGCCGTATTTCGCGTTTTCGCGCACGCGCTGGCGCACCGCCCATGGGCCGTCGGCGACGCCGTCGGCCACCGCGGCATACTCGGCCGGCAGCAGGTTGTTGTCGCAGTGACCGCCGGTGATGCCGATGGAAGGGCCTGACACCAGCATACGCGGGCCAGGGATTTCACCCGCCTCGATCGCATCGCGCAGGGCCACGTCGGCGAAACCGGGCGCGCCGACATTGCGCACGGTGGTGAACCCGGTGTCGAGCGTGATGCGGGCGTTGGCGGCGCCGGAGATTGCGGCACGCGGCGTGGAAATCGCAAGCCGACGGTAGCCATGTACATCATGGCGGCTCGTGAGGTGCACGTGTCCGTCCAGCAGGCCTGGCAGCACGGTGGCGTGACGGAGGTCGATCTCCTGTGCGTCGGCAGGTACGTCGATCGAGCCCGCGTCGCCTGCGGCGACGATACGGTCACCCTCGATGACGAGCACCTGCTGCTCGAGGACCTCGCCGTTCTCGACGTCGAGCAAAGCGCCAGCGTGTATGACGATGACCGCTGCGCTTTCGCGGTTCGAACGGGGGTCGTCCGCCAAGGCATGGCTTGCGACCATGATCAGTGCGACGAGCATTATCACGGCGGATCGCGTCATTTCAGTACTCCTGTCCAATGCCATGGCGTATCCGTTGCAGGTCACCGCGGCGTGTCGGTATCAATCGTTCGGGATGCGCCACCGCCCGTATATGGGATTGCCGGTCACTTCCACGTCCAGTGCCCGCAGCCACTCGGCGACCACGTGGTTGGAGTTGTCCCACAGCGTATAGGGCTTGTCATCGTGGACGAAGTCGAGTCCGTAGGCGTCGCTGTGCGCCCTCGTGTCGCGCGCGGCGTCGAACCGTGCATCCAGCCGTTCGAGCAATGCCTCGACACGGGTCGCGGAGGCCTGGAAAGTGTGCACGTCGTCGATGACCACCCGGGTCTGGGCACGCAGCGCGCGCTCGGACGCCGGCGACTCCAGCGACGCGCGCCCCAGTGCCCCCTGCGTGCGAGCAAACAGTGTAGGCAGTACGCGCAGGCCTCCCGTCTCCTGTTGCGCATACCAGCGCCAGTCGCCGTACACATAGCGCACCATCGACTTGTCTTCCCGCGTGAGCACGAGGCTGGTATGCCAGCCGTGTTCGACCATGAATACCGGCCGCGGATCATCGAGAGCGTCAGGTGAGGGAAATTTCGCAGTGGCCGTGCAACCGGCCAGTACGAGGGCCATCAGCACCAGCAACGTGGCAGGCAGTGCGGTGCGGGGGCGATGACGGTTGACCATGGGCGCATTGTCCGTCAGGAACGGGCACAGGCCAAGCGGCAGAGGCTATGGCGCACAGGCAATCAAGGGATGCTACCCACCGGGAACTTTCCAACGCTTCTTTGGCGCGCGACGACCGGATACGCCAGCCCATCAGGGCTGCAGACCCGGTTGCGGCGCCCGTGCGTGTGGCGACCTCCGCAGGCGTGGCGCATACTGTGAACACCGCCGTCCCGGCGGACCACGAGGACCCGGCCGATGAATAACGACAATCCGGACCCTTCCCATATACTGCAGACGGCCACCGCGTTCTGGGCCTCGAAGGCATTGCTCACTGCGGTGGAGCTGGACCTGTACTCGGCGCTCGCCGAGGGGGCACTGACGGCCGACGCGATTGCCGGGCGCCTGTCGCTCGAGCCCAGGCCTGCCCGCGACTTTCTCGATGCACTGCTTGCACTCGGGTTTATCGATCGACAGGGAGAGGGTGAGCAGGCCATCTATGCCAATACGCCGGCGACCGCGGCGTTTCTGACTCGCAAGAACCCGCAGTACATCGGCGGGTTTCTCGAGATGCTCAACTCCCGCCTGTACGGTTTCTGGCAGCATCTCGGTGACGCGCTGCGAACGGGGCAGCCGCAGAACGAGCTTCGCGATGGCGGGCGCTCGATGTTCGAGGCGCTATACGCCGATGAGGCACGCCTGGGCGAATTCCTCGCGGCGATGAGCGGAGTACAGGCCGCCAGTTTCGCGCGGCTGGCCGAGGCCTTCGACTTCTCGCGCTTCGCCACGGTGTGCGATGTGGGCGGGGCCCTGGGCGCGCTGTCGTGTGCACTCGCTCGCCGCCACCCTCGCTTGGCACTGACAACCTTCGATCTGCCGCCCGTAGCGGCGCACGCCGAACGCTACATCGCGACCCAGGGGTTGTCCGATCGCATCACCGTCGTCAGCGGGGATTTCTTCAGCGACCCGCTGCCCGCGGTCGACGTCATCACGATGGGCAACATCCTCCACGACTGGAATCTCGAGCGGAAGAAGCAGCTCATCGCAAGCGCTTACGCTGCTCTGCCCGCCGGGGGCGCGCTGGTCGTGATCGAAAACATCATCGATGACGCACGTCGCGAGAATGCGTTCGGCCTGCTGATGTCGCTGAACATGCTCATCGAGTTCGGAGACGCGTTCGACTATACGGGCGCCGAATTTCGCGACTGGTGCGAGGAGGCGGGCTTTCGCAGCTTCGAATTCATTCCGCTTGCAGGGCCGACCAGCGCAGCGGTCGCCTGGCGATAACCTGGCGATAATGGCGGCGCTGCGAGGTCACCCTGGCGGCAACCGCATCACTCAGCGCATGGCCTCCGCTGACGGGTCATTGTGGTGCGCGACGAGCTTGTGGTTGGTGTGCATCATCCCGTCATGCATCAGCGCGGCGATTTCGACAAGTTCGACCCAGCCACGCTCACCACACTCCTCGATGTTGGCACGCCAGATGTTGAACAGTCCCTCGGTCATGCGACCCGTGTGTTCGGGGGCATGGCAGGCGTCATCGTCGACGTCCAGGCTGGCGTCGGCCCACGCTGTGAGAACATCGTAGAGCCGCTCGTTGACATCGGCCATGGACGCCATCGCCTCGGCCCACGCGTCACTGTCGAACGAAGCCTCTGCGACGAAGTCGAGGAAGGTCTGCGGCCCCATGCTGGGTGTCGCACGCGCGCCTGGCTCGGGAATCGTGTCGTCGTAGAACTCGGGCTCGCCTGAAGGCAGGCGCTCCTCGAGTGCTTCGAAGCGGTCGTGGGCTTCGGCGTCATGCAGGACCGCCTTGTACATGGCATGGTGCAGACGGTCGTGCATGATCTCCACGACCTGCACGGTATCGCGCCAGCTGCCGCCCAGCGACTGCACCTGCTGCACGTACTCGGTCCATTGGCCGCCCGAGATGCGGTTGTCGAAAGAGGGGGCGCGGTCGGAGCCGTCCATGACGTCACGGTCGTACCGCGCGAGCGCGGTCATCATCTCGTGCACCTCGTTGTGCAATTCACCGAACGTGCGCATCGAGTCGGCCCAGTCGTCCTCCTCGGTCACCTGATCGGAGACGTAAGCGCGAAATTCGTCGCCCGAGATGAAGTTCATCGCGAAATCGTCGCGATGCGGCAGGTTTTCGGCTATTGCCATTGGCGACAGGCCTACGCCTGCGACGGCCAGCGTGATCGTCAGTGATCGCATGTGCACCCTCCTTGTGAGTGATCGTGCTTTTCACCATACCGAAGTATCGAGCGAATTGAGAGCTGTACATAAATGATGCCAACGGCGCGAGACGCGCCCCGATCTGACGCGAAAAGCCACAAAAAGGCCACGGAATCACAGGGTCATGCCGCGATGCATAAGGCAGAATCTGCGACGAAGGGCGGTTCAACAACGCCTTGACCTCCGTGTAATCCGCGGCGGATGCTTGACTATTGGCTCTGACAACAATGGACACTCGACGGGGAGGGGGAAATGCCAACCTTCGTGATAGAACGCCAGATTCCCGGCGCAGGCAGGCTTTCGCCGGAGGAGCTGCAGGCGATTTCGCAAAAATCGTGCAGCGTGCTCCGTGAACTCGGACCGGGCATTCAATGGCAGCACAGTTACGTCACGGCGGACAAGATCTACTGCGTGTACATCGCTCCCGATGAGGCGGCGATCCGTACGCATGCCGAGCGCGGCGGTTTTCCGGCCGACAGTATCGCGCGCGTCACCCGTGTGATCGATCCGACTACTGCGGAGGCGCCGACCTGACCAACGGCCGTCATTAGACGGCGCGGCGACCGTCGTTCCGGCGCCATCGCGGACACCCGCGGCAACACAGCCGCAGCAGGTCTACGGTTCAACTCCTGCCGGGAAATCCGGTACGCTTTGCCACTTCACGATCCAAGTGGAGAGTTGCCATGCGTGCGCCCCTGTTCCTGTTCGCGTCGACCTGCCTGCTGTTTGCGTCGCCGTTGCTCGCCGATGAAGACGCAGATGCTCGCTTCGAGGCATTGGTCGACGACTACGAGGCACATGCGCTCGCCCATGACCTGATACGCGCCGGTCGCGAGGGCGATCTGGACGCCGCGGCGCGCTGGCCTGACGTGTCCTTCGATACGGTGGCATCGCGCCGGGATGCCGAGGCGCAATTCCTGCAACGCCTCGAAGACATTCCTGTCGACGCGCTTTCGAGCGCCGGGAAGCAGACCAGCCATGGTGTGCTCGACTACCTGCTCCGTACGCGCGTGGCACTCGCTGCGTTCGACCCGGAGCGCATCAGCTTCACCAACGATTTCGGTTTTTTCGCGACGCCGACGCAGGTCGCCGGCCAGACCCGCCTGCGCAATGCCGAGCAGGCCGAGGCGTGGATCGCACGCGTCGAACGCATTCCGGACTTTTTTGCCGATCACCAGGCGTGGCTCGAGCGTGCGCTCGAAGACGGTATCGTGCAGCCGGCCTCGATCATGGACGGCGTACTCGGCCAGATCCGCGCGCTGGCGCAGGCCGAACCCGAAGAGCACCCCCTGTACGCGCCGATGGAGCAGTTGCCATCGAGAATGGATGCAACGGCCCGCGCACGGCTCGAGTCGGCAACGCATGCTGCGATCGAACAGCACGCACTGCCGGCGTACGCGCGGCTGCTCGAGTTCTTCGAGGACGTCTACCTCGCTGAGCCCCGCGACACTATCGCGTTCTCGGCCCTGCCCGGCGGACGCGCGTGGTACCGCGAACTGGTGCGTCATCACACTAGCCTCGACACCACGCCGGAAGAGGTGCACCGCCAGGGCGAGGCCGAGGTCGCCCGTATCCGCGACGAGATGGAAGACGTGATCGAGGAGACCGGTTTCGACGGCACCTTCGCCGAGTTCCTCGAGTACCTGCGCACCGATCCGAAGTTCTACGCCGACTCGGAACGTGAGCTGCTGATGCACGCGTCGTACATCGCGAAGCGGGCCGACGACGCGATGCCTGAGTTTTTCCGCCACCTTCCGCGGCTACCGTACGGCGTACGCCCGGTGCCGGATGACATCGCACCGAACTACACCACGGGCCGATACTGGCGCGGAGATCTCGAAAGTGGTGTTGCCGGGGGCTACATGGTCAATACCTACCGACTCGACCAGCGACCGCTTTACGAACTGCCTGCGCTGACGCTGCATGAAGCCGTGCCGGGACACCACCACCAGATCGCGATCATGCAGGAGCTCGACGGCGTGCCGGACTTCAGGCGCAACGCCTCGATCACCGCGTTTTCGGAGGGCTGGGCGCTGTATACCGAACACCTCGGTATAGAGATGGACATCTACGAGACGCCGTACGAGCATTTCGGGCGCCTGACTTATGAGATGTGGCGAGCGTGCCGTCTCGTAGTGGACACCGGCATGCATTACTTCGGCTGGAGCCGCGAGCGTGCCGAAGCCTGCCTGCTGGAGAACTCGGCACTCAGCACCCACAACGTCCGCACCGAGATCGACCGCTATATCTCGTGGCCCGGGCAGGCGCTTGCGTACAAGACAGGCGAGCTGTTGATCCGCGAGCTGCGCGCTGACGCAGAGGCCACGCTGGGCGATGAGTTCGATCTGCGTGCATTTCACGATCACCTGCTCGGTGCCGGCGCGATTCCGCTCGACCTCGTCGAGACGCGCATGCGCGAGTGGATCGAGGACCATGCGCAATGATTTGCCGCTGATGCCGCAGTGGCGCCGTAACGTCTGAAGTTGCGCCCCCTGTCGCTGCGGCGACGGGGGATGTCTCGCAATCGCGTTGCCGGCGGCAGTTCTTCCGCGGGTGTGATTCCAACCTTTGGCGATGCCGGTTCATCTCAGTCTCCGAAACAGGACGACTCGTCCCGTTCACACCATCGGAGGCAGAGACATGAACGAATACTCAACCCAGGTCCAGCAGCCGGGTCCGGCCGGATCCCGCCGCGCACTGAAAAGCACGCTCGTTGCACTCGCCATGGCCAGCCTGCTGGCAGTGGCTGGCAGCGCATCCGCGAAAGCGGAGTCCGGTGACAGGCACGCGGCACAACGCAATGCCGAGACCGAGCCTGTCGTGATCTCCTACGCCCCGGAGGAACTCGAGAGCCGCAGTGCAGCCGAGGCCCTCTACGAGCGCATTGTCAGGACCGCGCGCGACTTCTGCAGTTACGACGGGCAGCGAAGTGCGGTTCGCCGTGTCCAGGCGACCCGTTGCAGGACCGACATCATCACGCAGGCGGTGGCGCGGATCGGCGCCGCCTCACTGAATGAGGTGCATCGGGTATTTCTGCAGAATTGAAGACCAGTGTTGCAGGTCGGGTGACCGGGTCACGGTGCTGGCACCGTGGCCCGGGTCGCCGGGAGGCCTCGGCGGGCTTCAGCGGGCTTTAACGACGATTGCGGGTGTCGTTCGCCGCTTCGGTGCGCTGGAAGTGGGCGGCGAGCAGTTCGGGCGCATCGAAATGGCGGCGCGATGCGAACGCGATCGCGTGCCGTCCGGGCTGGCGCATCGCACCGGCCGAGGGCACGCCCATCGGCCACAGCAGCCAGCGCTCGGGGCGCGCGGTGCCCGGCACCAGGCCATCATCCGGGCGATAGAGACTGCGTCTGCCGTCGGGATGGGCCAGGCTGCGCAGCCGGTCGGCATCGGTCACGCGCAGGCGTATCGACGCGTCGTCGGCAACATCACGTTTAATCGTATCCAGATGCACGAGGTAGTGGTTTGCGGCGGCGCGCGTGAGTCGCAGCCGAGTGTTGGGTCCAGTCTGGGGCAACGGCTCACCGATGAACACCGGTTCGCCACCGGGTTGCGGTTCTCGTTCGGTGAGGCGTTCACCGGGGAACACGAGGTAGTAGCAGCCGCACGCGTGCAGGCTTTCCCCGGCGAGGGGTTCACCGTCCGCATCCAGCGTGACCCGCCACAGCGTGCCGTCCATATGACCGGCGAAAATATCGAAGCGTCCTTCGGGCGAGCGTGCCGGATACCAGATCAGGTAGTTCAGCTGAGCCAGCACCTGGCCGTCGAAGCGTGTCCAGGTCACGAAGCGGTACTCGACCGGTTCGTCGGTGCGCACTTCGGGTCGTTCGGGTGTGCGCCACACCGGCCGGCCCGGGCGGTCGTCGTCGCTGCGCGTCTCGATGCGCCATACCGGTGCATGGCGATCGAGCAGACCGTCGAGATCGCGCGGCTCGGGCTCCGGGATGCCCAGCGCGTCGCGGCGGGCTGATGCCAGGCGTGCAGGTGTATCGGCAATCCGGGCGGCGGATGCATAGCTGCGCCACCTGGTATCGTCGGCCGCGGCGGGCGGCGCGACGAGCGTTTCCGCCTTGTCGGCGTGCAGGCGATGCACCCCGGCGAGCACGAACACCCGCGTCAGCGGGTACAGACCCAGCCACCGTTGCCATGTGCGGTAATCATCCGGGACCTCCACGCGCGGGAGCAGTGCATCGCGCAACGCGTCGTTCGCAAGCAGCGCGTCGTTGAGCACGCGTGTGCAGCCGTCGAGCGCGTCGAGTTCATCCTCGACCGTCTGCCCGAAGGGATGTGCGCCGCTGGCATTGGCAAGCTCGTAGCGACGGGCCACGAGGTCGGTACGGCGAAGGTGATTCAGCCAGGCGCGCCAGCGCTCATCGTCGCCGTCGAGCGCGTTGCCGAACGAGGCGAGGAACCGGTCGGTACGCAGCCACGGGAAGCCTTCGACCGGCGTTGCACCGGCATCGCGCACCTGGTGTGTTTCGACGCGACGGTCTGCCTCGTTGAACATATCGAGACAACGACGGGCGTCGTCGTCGAAGGCCTCCGGTGAGATCGCGCTGCCCGGAGGCAGCGTGGCGCAGCCGGTGAAGAACAGCGCAAGCAACAGCGACACCAGCAAACGCATGCGAGCTCCGATCGATTCCAGGGCGATTCCAGCCGGAAACGTAGCCCCCGGCATCGGATTCGGCCCGGGCATACGGGGCTGGTGTTCAGTCGTGACTGGCGAATCGGCCCAGCACGGTGCCAAGGCGGCTGTTGAAGTTCTCGGGGTCCTCGAGCATCGGGAAATGCCCGACGCCTCGCATCTCAATGAAGTCTACATCTTCATGCAGCGCACGCAGTGCGTCGACGTCGGTGGGTTGATAGTCACTGTTGATGATGACGAGCGGCACGTCGAGCTGCTGCAGCAGCGCCGGAATATCCGTCTCCCAGAGCCCGGCGATCATCGCGACGCCGCGGTCGGCGTCGCCGTCGAGCATGCCCTCGGTGATCGCGAGCTGCAGTTCCGGGTCCGTGTCCTCGACGAAAAACGATTCGACGATGCTGCCGGCGACGGCCGCGTAGTTCTCGCGCAGTGCCTGCAGCTGTGCCGCCCGCTCGTCGGGGGGCGGCGCGTGCAGGTTTACGTCACGAAGCGTGTCGACCGCGACGAGTCCGACGACGTTGTCCAGGTGGCGCGCCGCCTCGAGGATGATCGGCCCGCCCATCGAGTGGCCCACCAGTATGACCGGCCCGTCGACTTCGGCGTCGACCAGCGACGCGATGTCGCGGCCGAACGCGTGCATGCCCCAGGCATCGCGGGCCTTGCCCGAAGTGCCATGCCCGACGAGGTCGGGCAACAGCAGTCGATACAGGTCCGAGAAGGCGCCAACCTGCTCGTGCCAATAGCTTCGGTCGCAATGCCAGCCGTGCACGAAGACCAGTGTCGGCGCACCGGCACCGTATCCCGACCACGCGATGAGCTGACCGTCGACCGGACTGGTATGGGTCCGATCCCGTGAGGGCGCGCTGTTGGTGCCGGGGTCACCGCCACAGCCGGTGAGCGTCAGTGCGGCAGCGAGCAGCAGCACCAGCAGGTGCAGCCACCGCTGGCCGCCCGTCGCAGTCGCCGCCGCGCGTCGAAGTCGATGTATTTCCATGTGCCGATGGTAGCGCAACGCGGCGCGGACGGGTGCCGCGCTGCAGTGGCCGGCTGCACTGCGGTAACATCCGGTCCATGCTCTATCGCCTGACACCACTGGCCTGCGCGGTCCTGCTCGCCGCGTGCGGCGCGCCGGAACCGGAAGGTCCTCCCGGCGGCTTCCCCGACAGTGACGACGCCCGCGCCGGCCACTGCCACCACGTGCTGTACCTGACGCTGGAACGCATGGAGGAATTTGCCGGCACCGGCCCCGCTGGCGGATTTCTTGCCGAGCGCAGTACCAGTGACGTGCGCACCGCGCTGCGCAACGCCACCGATGCGTACGAGGGCTTCCTCGCGGACCCGGGCACCACCGAGCACTACCGCAACCTCGAAGCCGTGATCGACCTGGTCGACGAGGACGGGGACGGGCAGCTCACCACGCGCCGCGAACTCGAGACCTTCAACCGTCACGTGCACCTGTGCATGGACCTGTACCTGCGCAGCCGCTGATCGAACGCCACGACTGAGCATGCGCGTCGTCGCCCACACCTGTTCGAATACGGAGATCGTCTGCGCGCTGGGCCGTGCGGACTGGCTCGTCGGTGTCGATGACCACTCCGATCATCCTCCGCACGTCGTTGCGCGACTGCCGCGGATCGGGGCCGACCTCGACGTGGACATCGATCGCATCATTGCGCTCGAACCTGATCTCGTCATCACGTCGCTGACGGTTCCGGGCCACGAGCACTGCGTTGCGCGCATAGCCGACGCGGGTCTGGTGCACCTGGTCACGCAGCCGACTTCGCTCGCCGGCGTCGCCGACGACATCCGCAGGATCGGTCGTGCGCTCGACGCCGAGGCGCGCGCGGAAGCGCTGGCATCGAAGTTCGACGAGATGCTGGCGCGGACACCGGGTCCCGATCGGGGTGATACGGTCCCGGTGCTCGTGGAATGGTGGCCCAAACCCGTCATCGCGCCCGGTGCCCGCTCTTGGGTCAACGAGATGCTGCTGCTCGCAGGGGCGCATAACCCGTGGGCCACGCACGATGGTGAAAGCGTGCCGCTCCAAACCAAAGACGTGATTGCCGCCGCACCCGAGGCGGTCGTGATGAGCTGGTGCGGCGTAGACGAGTCCAAGTATCGACCGCACATCGTGCGCCGCCGACCCGGCTGGGCGACCGTGCCGGCAATCCGCAACGATCACATCTACGCGGTCAGCGAGGCGTGGCTCGGTCGGCCGGGGCCGCGGTTGCTCGATGGCGTCGAGCGCCTGCGCGAGGTTGTGCGCGCTACACGCGATTGACGCGACTGAAGCCGGCTTGCAGCCGGGCGGCCGTCCCCCTCTTGACCGGGCCGCTTCAGCGGTCGCGCTGACGTCCGCCGCCCAGGCGACCGCCGCCGCGGTGGCTGCCCCGCTGGCCTTCGCGGTGGCCTCGCTGGCCCTGGCGGTTGCCGCGTTGCACGCCGTCGCCGCGCGCCGTGCCCCGCATGCGCGATGAGCCCCCGGAGTTGCCACGGGTGGCACCGCGGGTTGCGGATGATGGATTGCGCCCCGATGCGCTGCTGTCACGGCGCTGGTTACTGCCGCGATTCGATCGCGGTGCCGGCCCCTCGTTGCGCGGGCTCGCGGCGCGCTGCCGCGGTGGCGGGGATGACCGGTTCGAGCGCGTGTGATTGTCCGCGCGCGACCGGTTGTCGGTGCGCGCTCGCGTGTCAGCGCGTGACCGGGTGTCGGGGCGTGACTGTCCCGCGAAGCGGGTCTCGCGGGGTCTGTCAGTCGCGGGACGTTGTGTGGTTCGCCGATCCGCGCTGCGCCGGTTCGTATTGCCAGCGGCAGGTGAGCGCGCGCCGACGCCCGTCGACGCGGTAGGACGCCCGCGGTCGCCGCGCGAGGCGGTGTCGCTGCGCGCATTGCCGCCGCGCAGTTCCTGCCGCACCTGGCCGGTACGCTGGTCCGGGCGGTCGCGACGCTGCGTGTCAGGTGACCGCCAGCGTTCGCCGCGGTTGCCTTGCGCGCCGGCAATGCGGGCGCCGACGTCTTCAGCACTGCGACGGCGCTCGCCCTGCCGGCGTTGCCGTTCACCGCCGCGCGGCGAGGCATCGGCACGGCCACGCCAGTCGCGGTTTCCGGAGAAGTCAGACCGCAGCCGTGCGCTGTCGCCGCCTCGCGTGTTGCTGCCGCGCGTCGCGCGGTCGTCGCCGCGGCGGTGTCGTCGCGTATCGGACTGCTGCGACCCGCGAGGTGCAGAGGCGACGCGGGGCGCATCGTGCCGCGGAGCCCGCCGGGTGTAGCCGCCACGCTCGTGCTGCCGCCCGCTCCAGTACTGCTGCACCCCGCGGTGACGATAGCGCACACCGCGGCGATGCACCGGGTCATGTCGCCAGCGGGAGCCGTGCAGGTGCACGTGCTTGCGTGGTGCCGAGTGGTAGTGGAGGTGCACGTGTGGACGATGGCGGGGCACGACGTACACGTGTCGCGCCGGCCAGTGGAACGTCGAGAAGTAAAAGCCGCTCGATACGGTGATGCCGTGGCCCCAGTAGAAATAGCTGCCGAGCGGCGCATAGTGCCGCGGCGGGTACCAGTAGACCGGTGCGTAGTGCGGGTGGCGCCACGATCCGTACACGACCCGCGTGTCGTAGTAGGGGACGTACACGATGCGTTCGCGCACCGGCTCGATGATGATCGTTTCCTGTTCGCGGATGACCTCGACGTGTTCCATGGTGTCGAGCGTGCCGGCATCGCTCGCATGCCCGCGCAGGCGCTGCACCGCCGCGATGACGTCGGCCTCCTGGTAGAGGAACGCCTCGCCCAGGTCCTGCATCCACTCGAGGTTTTCGTCGAGGCGCGCAAGCACGTCAGGGAACGCGACCAGTGCCTGTACGCTCGGGTCCCAGTCGCGGTCGGCGACCGCCTCGACGGCGGCTTCGCCGTCGAGGTCCGGGTGCTCGCGCGACCAGCGCGCCGCCTCGACGACTTCGAGCGGATAGGTCGACGCGATCAACACCTGTGCGAGCACGGTGTCGGGATAGAGCGCGACGGGCGCGAGCAGCTGTTCGAGCCGCGCGTCCGACAGAGGTTCGGTGTCGAAGCCGTCGTCGCGGAGGTCGCGCGTGTCGGAGATCACGGTGCGGCTGTCTTCGCTGGCTCCGCCGCTGCGATAGACGCGCTGGCTGTCGGCGACGGTGACCGCGGGCGCGCCTTCCACCGGAATCGTGTGGTCGGTATAGACGCGTTCGGCGTGGGCGCTGACCCCGGTGAGCAGCGCGGGGCCTGCGAACAGCAACAGTCTGGCGGCGATATTCATGCTGCACCTCCCGGGGTGCGGCGTCACGTGACCGCTGGTTGGTCAGCAGTGCTGCGACGAGATTTCAAGGTGCCTGCCCCCGGACGTGTGCGCAAGCCCATATCCGACCTGCGGGCGCTCAGGTGCCAGCGTGACCCATTGTCGCGTCATGCAGCTGAACCGGCGCTGAACCTGCCGCCAACGGCTGTTTCAGGCGTCGAGGCCGACGCGCTCGTCGAGGAGCCTGCGCACGCGGGTGTGGATATCGTCTCGTACCTCGCGGAACGCGCGGACGATTTCGTCCTCGGTGCCGGTCGCCTTGGCCGGATCGGGCAACGGCCAGTGCAGCCGCTGTTTCCCCGGCGGCAGCACCGGACAGTGCTCGTCGGCGTGCCCGCACACCGTGACGATGAGGTCGGCCGCATCGATCATCGCGTCGGTAACGCGCGTCGATGCCTGGCTGCTGATGTCGATGCCGAGCTCTGCCATCGCGGCGATCGCCCGCGGGTTCTTGCCGTGCGCCTCGATGCCCGCGGAACTGGCGACGACGCGGTCACCCCCGGTGACCCGGGTGAAGCCTTCGGCCATCTGCGAGCGGCACGAATTGCCGGTGCAGAGGTAGAGCACGTGCAGAGGCGTCGCGCTCATGCACAGGCCAGCGAGGGTCGTGATGCCATGCGCGCGAGCCGCCGATGCGCGGCAGTACGCGCGCGCGCCAGCGACGGTGCCGACACCGCCGCCTCCAGCGTGGCCTGCACCCAGGCCGGGAGATTCGGATTCAGGCTGTAATGCACCCACTGGCCACGACGCTGGTCGGTGACCAGTTCGAGGTCGCGCAGCTGGGCGAGGTGGCGGGACACGTGCGGTTGCGACTGCGCCAGCGCCTCGACCAGCTCACACACGCAGAGGCTGCCCTCGTCGTGCAGCAGCGCGAGCGACAGCAGCCGCGTGCGGTCGGCCAGGGCACGAAAGATCTGTTCAGGCGTGTCAGGCATATATGAAGAACCATATATATATGCCGGGGTATGCGCAAGTGCCGACCAGGCCCGCCGGCAGCACGATGCGTTCAGCGCTCGTCCGGCGGGCTGTGCCGGGCGAGCAGCGTTCGGCCGTCATCGGTTTCAAGGACCAGCGTGCCGTCATCGTCGAGCCGGTAACGCCGGACCCCGGCCAGCAGGTCGAACAGTCGCCGCTCCTGGCGCATGACGGGGTCCTCGCAGGCCATCATTGTGCTGGCGAGGTCACCGAACCGCAGGCGGGTGCCATCGACCCGGTACGGCCCCGAGTATCGGTTGCAGGAGCCGTGACCGCCGGCGTATCCGCTGGCTTCGAACAGCAGCGTCGGGCGTGCGTCCCGGAGGGTGTGCTCGCCGTCGAGTTCGATGATCTGCCATTCCCCGCCACCGAGTGCTTCCGGTGGCGCCCCAAGTGTGCCCGGTGCACCACCCGGCGCTGATCCCGGGCGGTGCGTCGTCATGCGCAGCGTACCGAGTTCCACGTGTCCGACGTTGACACTTACCGGCACCGTGTCGGTCAGCCAGATCGGTTCGCCCCGGTGCACGATGCCACCCCGGAAAGCGTACTCAGGCTGACGTGCGAGCAGCGAGCCGTCCACCGTGAGTTCGAACGGGACAGGCACCTGCCGACCCTTGAGCGCGATGCGCTGCTCGGCGACGATCGCATCGTCCGGATCGGGCCCTTCACGCAGTTCGACCACCGCGATACTGTCCGGTGGCAGCGCGACACGCGGCAGGTAGGTCAGCGCGCCGGTGATGCGCAGCGTGTCGTGCTCGCGCGCGCCACTTGGCTCGGTGGCGCAACCAACGAGCACCAACACGGCGAGCGCTGTCGCGAGCAGCGGTGCCGTCGCGCGGACCCATGCGGCCACGGTGGCTTTCTTGAGCGCGGGAACCGGTCCCATCGTGGCGTCCCCTGGTGGTGGCCGAACCTGTCGCGGCCCTAGCGCATCCCGCGCTGCAGTTCAGCGAGTGCATCTGCGCCGGGGCACAGCGTCTCGTACGGCAGCGACATCAGTGGCTGTCGCGTGGTGTTGGACACGTCGTGCATCTCGCGCTCGTCGCGACCCATGTAGAGCATGCCGGTGACGATCTCGCCGCGGCGATGGTGGCTGATCACGTAGTCGATGGCTGCCGCCCGGTCGCGCAGGTCGTAGACCGCCTCGGCCTTCTTGAGCAGCAGTTTGTTGCCGTCGTGCAACTCCACGGTGGCGACTTCGCCGGCCTCGTAGTCGACCTCGATCTCCTGGCGACGCGGAATGTAGTCGGCGTGCACCGCCTCGTGCTGGTGTTCGCGCGTGTACGCGTAGCTCTTCGTCGAGCCTTCGTGATCATTAAAGGTCACGCACGGGGAGATGATGTCGATCATGCCGAAGCCGGGGTTGAGCAGTCCGGCCTTGATCAGCGGCACGAGCTGGCGCTTGTCACCGGAAAACCCGCGCGCGACGAAATTGCAGCCCTGCGAGATCGCGAGCACGACCGGATCTATGGGCGGCTGCTCGTTCACTTCGCCCTTCTTCGCCCGGCTGCCTACATCGGCCGACGCCGAGAACTGACCCTTGGTCAGGCCGTAGACGCCATTGTTTTCGATCAGGTAGAGCATGTTGAGCTTGCGGCGCAGTGCGTGCGCGAACTGGCCGAGCCCTATGGACAGCGAATCGCCGTCACCCGAGACGCCGATGTAGTAGAGATCACGGTTGGCCGCGTTGGCGCCGGTCGCGACGGACGGCATGCGCCCGTGCACAGAGTTGAACCCGTGCGAGGCCGAGAGGAAATAGGCCGGGGTCTTGGACGAGCAGCCGATGCCGCTCATCTTCGCAACCTTGTGCGGCGGAATGGACAGCTCGAAGAACGCCTGTACGATCGCCGCGGTGATCGAGTCGTGACCGCAGCCGGCACACAGCGTCGACATGCCGCCCTCGTAATCGCGCAGCGTCAGCCCGAGTTCGTTGCGCTCGAGCCCGGAATGGACGATGCGGGGCTTGCGGATGTAAGTCATGCGGCGGCTCCGCGGGCGATGGCCCGGGTGATGGCCTGCTCGATGCTGTGGCAGTCGATGGGCAGGCCGTTGTAGTGCAGGATGGAGCTGAGCTTGCTTCGCTCCACGTCGGTTTCGAGCAGCAGCAGGCTCTTGAGCTGCGCGTCGCGGTTCTGCTCGACGACGAACACGCGTTCGTGCGTGTCGAGAAATGCCTGCACCTCGCGCCCGAACGGGAAAGCGCGAACGCGCAGGTAGTCGAGGTGCACGCCGTCGCGGGCAAGGCGGTCGAGTGCTTCCAGCACCGCGTTGTCGCAGCTGCCTATCGACACCAGCCCCAGCGACGTGGGCGACTTGGCGGGGCGTTCAAGCGCCTCGGGGACCATGGTCGCCGCGGTGTCGAACTTGCGCCGCAGCCGGTCCATGACCTCCTGGTACTCGTCGGAGTCTTCAGTGTAGCCACCGAACTTGTTGTGCCCCGACCCGCGTACGAAGTATGCGCCCTTGGAGGGGTGTGTGCCGGGGTAGGTGCGGTACGGAATGCCGTCGCCGTCCACGTCCAGGTACCGGTGAAAGCGTTCCATTTTCTCCAGCGCTTCGGCGTCGAGCACTTTGCCGCGGCGGGGGCGGTAAGTGTCGTCCCACTGGAACTCGCGGCACATCCAGTCGTTCATGCCGATATCGAGGTCGGAGAGTACGAACACCGGCGTCTGCAGGTCCTCGGCGAGGTCAAAAGCGGTGACCGCGAACTCGAAACACTCGCGCGGTGCCGCCGGGAACAGCACCACGTGACGCGTATCGCCGTGCGAGGCGTACGCCGCCGCCATCAGGTCGCACTGCTGGGTACGGGTCGGCATGCCGGTGGACGGCCCTACGCGCTGTACGTCGAAGATCACGGCGGGGATCTCGGAATAGTAGGCGAAGCC
This sequence comes from Gammaproteobacteria bacterium, assembly GCA_003567855.1. Lineage (GTDB taxonomy): Bacteria > Pseudomonadota > Gammaproteobacteria > Steroidobacterales > PWYM01 > PWYM01. The sequence continues at coordinate 18,077 of PWYM01000131.1, forward strand.
GATGAACTCGCTCATCAGGGATATGCCGGGACCGGAAGTCGGCGTGAATGCGCGTGCGCCGGCCCAGCCCGCACCGAGTACCATGCCGATCGCGGCGAGTTCATCTTCGGCCTGCAGGATAAGGTAGTTGTGCGCGCCGGTCTCACGGTCGACGCGGTAACGCTCGCAGAAGGCCTTGAACGCGTCCATCAGCGATGTGCTCGGGGTGATCGGATACCACGCGCCGACCGTCGCGCCGGCATACAGGCACCCCAGTGCGGCCGCCGAGTTGCCGTCGATCAGGATATGCCCCTGCGTGCGGTCCAGCGGCGTGACCCGGGTCGGCAACGGGCAGCGGAAATGCTCGCGCGCGTAGTCGTACCCCAGGTGCACGGCCTTGAGGTTGCCTTCGATCAGCTTTTCCTTCCTGGCAAAGGTGTCGCGCACCAGGGCTTCGACCACCGACATGTCGAGATCGAGCAGGGCGACCAGCGCGCCGACGCAGGCCATGTTCTTCATCAGGATGCGCTCGCGGGCGCGCTCGAAGTTCTCGTTGCACATTTTCGCGAGCGGGACGCCCAGGATCGTGATGTCGGTGCGGTTGAGCTGGCGGTGCCGTGGCCAGGTCGAGTCGTAGATCAGCACGCCGCCCGACTCGACCTCTTCCATGTCGCGCTGGTAGGTCTCGGCATTGAGCGCCACCATGATGTCCACGTGGCCGGCCCGCGCACGCCAGTCGTCGCCGCTCACGCGGATCTCGTACCAGGTCGGCAGTCCCTGGATGTTCGACGGGAAGAAATTCTTGCCGGTGACCGGTACACCCATCCTGAAGATGGATTTCATCAGCAGGGTGTTGGCGCTAGCCGACCCCGTGCCATTGACGGTGGCGACCTTGATGACGAAGTCGTTCAGCCGGTTTTTCTGACTGTCTGGCACGGTGACTCCTCGGTCAGTCCCGCAACGTCGCGGGCGTGCGGGAAGAATATGGTCGACTTCTGCATGTCCCAGGCGCCGGTGGGGCAGCGTTCGGCGCACAGGCCGCAATGTACGCACAGGTTCTCGTCCTTGACCATCACGCGCCTGGTCTGCGCCAGCGGCTCCGACACGTAAAGTGGCTGGTCGGGATTGAGCACCTCGGCCTTGAGATTCTGCACGAGCTCGTCGTGCTCGCGATTCTCGGTGATCGTAAGGCAGTCGACCGGGCAGATGTCGATGCACGCATCGCACTCGATGCAGTCGGGCGCGGAGAACACCGTCTGGATGTCACAGTTCAGGCAGCGTTCGACTTCCTCTATTGTCTGCTCGACGGTGAAGCCCATCTCGACTTCTATGTCGAGATTCTTGAAGCGTCGTTTCAGATCCACGTGTGGCATCAGTCGGCGTTCGGCCGGGGCGTAGTCGTTCGAATAGCTCCACTCGTGGATGCCCATTTTCGTGGGCGACATTTCGACGCCTCGGGGCGGGCGCTCGTCGAGAGGTTCGCCCTGGCAGTGCTTGTGGATGGAGATTGCGGCCTGGTGGCCGTGCTCGACGGCCCAGATGATGTTCTTCGGGCCAAACGCCGCATCACCGCCGAAGAACACGCCGTCGCGGGTGGACTGGAAGGTGGTCTCGTCGACCTCGGGCACGTCCCATTCGTTGAACTCGATGCCGATATCGCGCTCGATCCACGGGAAAGCGTTGTCCTGGCCGATCGCGAGCACGATATCGTCGGCGGGCATGAAGCGCTCGCCGACGACTTCAGGCCTGGACAGGCTGCCGTCGTCCCGGCGTTCGTAGGCGAGTTCGTCGAAGCTCATGCCGACGAGGCGGCCGTTCTCGGTGACGAAGGCTTTCGGCGAGTGGTTGATGACGATCTCGACGTTTTCCTCCTCGGCGTCCTCGAGTTCCCACGGCGAGGCCTTGAAGTGGTCGCGCGGCTTGCGCGCGATGACCTTCACCTCTTCGGCGCCAAGGCGCAGCGAGGTGCGGCAGCAGTCCATTGCGGTATTGCCCGCGCCGATGATCAGCACCCGGCGGCCAATTTTCTCGACGTGGCCGAAGGCTACCGATTCCAGCCAGTCGATGCCTATATGCACGTGCGCCGGATCGTCATAGCGGCCCGGCGCATCCAGGTTCTTGCCGCGCGGCGCCCCGGTGCCGACGAAAACCGCGTCGTAGCCCTCGTCGAGCAGTGCGCGCATGCTCTCGATGCGATGGCCCAGGCGTACATCCACACCCATGTCGGTAATCATCGAGATCTCCTCGTTGAGTACCGTCGCCGGCAGTCTGAAGCTCGGGATGTTGGTGCGCATCAGGCCGCCGGGTTCGTCGAGTGCTTCGAAAAGCGTGCACGAGTAGCCGAGCGGCATCAGGTCATTGGCAACCGTCAGTGACGCAGGCCCCGCGCCGATCAGCGCGACGCGCTTGCCGTTGGACCGCTCGGGCGCCCTCGGCAGCCGGTCGGAGATGTCGTCGCGGTGGTCGGCCGCAACGCGCTTCAGGCGGCAGATGGCGACCGGCTTTCCGTTCTCCTCGACGCGCCCGCGCCGGCAGGCCGGCTCGCACGGGCGGTCACACACGCGGCCGAGGATGCCCGGAAAGACGTTCGACCTGCGGTTCTCCATGTAGGCGTCGGAGAACCGGCCCTGCGCAATCAGACGGATGTAGAGCGGGACGTCGGTGTGGGCGGGACAGCCCCACTGGCAGTCGACGACCTTGTGGAAGTAGTCAGGGTCTTGCGTGTCGGTTGGCTTCATGCGGTTGCTCTCGGGTTCGCGGGCGAACCGGTGGCGGGCGGCGCGATGCGGCGGTCCAGGCGGCGAAGGAGGAGGCAGCCGGCCCGCAATGCCCGCCACTGGAGTGGCGGGGCCGGGGGCGTTCGCAGGGTCGGGCGAGCGGCCATCAGGGCGAAGGGGCTACCTGTACCGGGACTGCGAACCGATTATAGACACCACTGACCGGACACCCAAGCTGCGGTTCACTGTTTCACGCATCCGGGCGCCGACCGGCGAGCACCCGGCCGAAGTCCGGGTCGCGCGCCGTGGACACCAGCGCATGCTGTGCGACCCCGTGCACGTCACGCCAGCAGCGGCTGAGCCGGTCGGTCTCGAGCAGCAGGCGCATGCCGGCAGCCTCGGTGATGCGGTCGACCGCCTGCACGGACAGTCGCGTCGCGGTGTTCGCCGCGATGCGCACGGCGTTGATCGCGGCCGGGTCCGGTTCATCGCCTCGCACGACGGTCTTCCAGGCTCCCGCGACGCTGGTCTCGAGCACCGCACCCGCAGCCCGCTGGTCGCCGCTGGCGCGCGCCAGCGCAGCGTCGCGGAGCGGATCCGGCGCCGGGCGTTCCACGGCGGTCTCCAGGGCCGCGTCGAGCGCGCCCGCCGCGGTGCCGACCGCCACCGCGGCGAACACGGCCGCCGACAGTGCCATGAAGTCGAACCGGTACAGCGGGTTGTCGACGCGCGGCGGCTCGAACAGCGAAAACACGTGCGAGTCCGGCACCAAGCGGTCGGCCAGGCGGATGTCATGGCTGTCGGTGGCCGCCATCGCGTGGGCATGCCAGGTGTCGCCGATATCCACGGCGGACGCCGGAACCGCGATCGCCGCGATGCGATCGCTGCCGGTGAGGCGCACCGCAGCCGTCACCCATGTTGCATCGTGGATCAGCGATGCCCAGCGCCAGTGCCCGCTGACCCGCAGTCCGTCCGGCACCGGTACGGCGATGCCGTCCGGGGCGCCGGAGCCCGCGACAAGCGCGTCAGGCGCGGTATACATCTGGCGGGCGGTTTCGACCGGCAACCAGGCCCCGAAAAGGCCCCCGCCCGCGCCGATCGCCAGCGCGAAGCCGA
>PWYM01000272.1 GCA_003567855.1 Gammaproteobacteria bacterium
CCCAGGGTGTAGTGGTTGTTGACCCGGATCAGGCGATGCCCTTCGCGTTCTATGACCGCCACGGTGGCATGACTGCCCTCCCTGACCTCGATGAGCTGCTCGTCATGCGCGGGGTTGAGATACACCGGGCTCAGCAGCGACGCCGGCGCCCAGGGGACCAGCAGCGCTGCGGCGGCGGCCACCGGTGCCAGCAGCCGGAGACGCCTGCGCGGCCGCGTCGCCAGCACCAGCGCCATCGCCGCGAAATAGCACGCCGCCAGGATCAGCAGAGCCCCCGACGCACCGAATACCGGTAGCAATACGAAACCCGCTGCCAGCGCCCCGGCGATCGCGCCTGCGGTATTGACCGCGATCAGGTTCCCGATGGTCGCCGCCGCGCCCCGCCGGTCCTGCTCGAGCAACCGGAGCAGGTACGGCAGGATCGTGCCCAGCACGACTCCGGGCACCAGCATCACGATCACGGCGACGCCGCCCACGCTGCCCAGGTAGCGCCACCAGTCCTTGCCCGCGCCGACGTAGCCGAGCCCCCCGGTGTTCAGGTGGAACAGCCATGGCGAAGCCACGACCAGCACACCGGCAAGCCCCAGCAGGACCAGCATGACGATCGAGGTATCGGCCCGCGACCAGCGGCACAGGCGGTTCGCGAGCGCGGCACCGAGCGACAGCGCACACAGGAACACCACCAGCACCAGCGAGTAGGTGTAGACGGAGTTCTGCAGCACCTGCGAGAACAGCCGCGTCCAGATCACCTCGACGCCGATCGCCGCGAATCCAGACACGAACGCCAGCAGCCAGACGATCCTGTCCCGCGGCGGGGTTGCTTCCGAGGGCGAAACGGACACCGCGGCAGGCACCGGTGCGGGTTCGGGTCGCCACCGCGCCAGCGCCACCGCCGCGATTCCGACCAGCACGTCCAGCCCGATGGCCAGCAGGTACGCGCCCGCAAACCCGAGCACCACCGGCAGCAGGAAGCCGGCTGCCAGCGCGCCGGCTGCAGCCCCACCGGTATTGACGGCGTAAAGAAGACTGCCGAGACGACCGAGATCCGCCGGGTGGCGTATCAGGTACTGCCCCATGACCGGCAGCGTGCCGCCCATCAGGAACGCGGGGGGCAGCAGGATCACGGTCGCCAGTGCGATCTTCAGGAGCAGATCGGCCAACGGCAGGTGACCCAGCAGCGGGTACAGCGCCGGGTAGACGGCGTGGTAGGCATCCAGCAGCACGAAATGGCCGAGCGCGGTAGCCCCGACACCGAGCTCGAGCCAGCCGAAGGCCGCCAGGCTGTTGCCGAACCGCTGCGCGCGGCGTCCCCAGAACCACCCGCCCAGGGCGATGCCGGCGAAAAATATCGCGATTGCCAGCGCAGCCGCCTGGGCGGTACTGCCGAACAGCAGTCCGAGCTCCCGCACCCACAGGACCTGGTAGACCAGGGCGGCGAAACCCGAGACGAAAAACAGAATCACCAGGATCGGCAGCCGAACCGGTGCCGAAGGGGAGCCAGGGGCAGCAGACATAGTGTGCAAAATTATAACGTATCGGCAGGCACACACATGTCGCTGCGCGTTACGGTGTGCCCTCCTGCCCGCGCGGCACCGTCAGGTGAGCCCGGGCTCAGTCCCCCGCCACGGCACTGCCCAATACCGGCTCGTCGAGCACCACCTCGGGCGCATCGTGGTCGACGCTTGCCATCGCGGCCGGAACGCCCCGCGCCTGGCCGGCGATGAACTCCGCGCTCGCCCAGTCGACGACCGCGCGGCTTTCGCGCGTGGCCCGCACGACCTCCTGGGTGAGGACCGTCAGGCCGCGCTCGGCAAACTCCTCGGCGTATTCCTCCAGCGGCGGGTGCGCCTCGAGGTAGAGCACGTCGTTTCGCCAGCCCACCTTGTAAGGCTGGTTGATGATGCGCACCTCGGTGCCGACCGAAATCTGCTCATAGAGCGATTCCACGCTCTCCGGGAACATGCGGATGCAGCCGTGCGTGACGCGCATGCCAACACCTTCGGGGCGATTGGTGCCGTGGATCAGGTACGACGGCAGCGACAGCCGGATCGCGCGGCTGCCCATCGGGTTGTCCGGCCCCGGCGGCACCACCCGCGGCAGCGTGCGGCCCATCTCGGCGTAGCGCTCGCGCACCGACTGCGGCGGCGTCCAGCTCGGGTTGCGGCGCATCTCGGTGACGCGGTGACGCCCGATCGGCGTGTCCCAGTCCATCTGTCCGATGCTCACCGGATAGGTGATCACGCGTTGCGGCTCGCCCTCGGCCCGCTCCGGGTAGTAGTAGAGACGATACTCGGGGAGGTTGATCACGACGCCGCGACGCGGTCCTTCCGGCAACACGAAGCGTGTCGGGATCGTGACCTCGGTCCCCTCGCCCGGCACCCACGGGTCCACCCCCGGGTTCGCGCGGCGCATTTCCTCGTAACCGATCCCGTATTCGCGCCCGATTTCGAGCAGCGTGTCTTCCCAATGGGTGGTCACCGTCTTGAGCTCACCGACCACCTGCTGTTGGTCGGATTCCAGGACGAATTCATGGCCGCCATTGACCGTGGCCGCATGAGCAAACTGAAATGCCGAGATAAACAACATTGCAAACAGTGTTTTATGAATCATCTCAAAAGTACTTTGTTACCCGTGAACGTCAATGGTCGGCTGTCCGCGGACCCTTGCTCAGGCACCGAGCACCGGCACGATGAGCACGTACGTCAGGGCTGTGACCCCCAGCGCACCGACTATGTTCAGCCAGAATCCCGCGCGTGTCATCTCCCGGATCGTCACGTGGCCCGATCCGAACACGATCGCGTTGGGCGGTGTCGCGACCGGCAGCATGAATGCGTAGCTCGCCGCGATCGCCGCCGGGACGATCAGGTGATAGGCGTCGAGGCCCAGCACCGGCGCGATCGCCGCGAGAATCGGAACCAGCGTCGCGGTCGTCGCGGTGTTGCTCGTCAGTTCCGTCAGGAACTTCACGAGCGTGATCACGCCGAGCACGATCAGCACCGACGGCAGTCCGCCCAGTCCCGCGGCAAGCGTGCCGATGTACGCGCTGACACCGTAACCGTCCATCGCCGCCGCGAGGCTGAGTCCGCCGCCGAACAGCACGAGCAGCCCCCACGGCAGCTTCGCGGCCGAGTGCCAGTCGAGCAGGCGCTGCCCGCGCTCCTCGCCGCCCGGCAGCACGAACAGCGTGAGCGCGGCGGTGATCGCGATGCCCGGGTCGCTGAGCCCGGCGAGCGGCCGTACACCGGCGATCTCGATCTGCTGCAGCAACGGCCGCGTCACCCACAACATCGCGGTCGCCGCGAACACGAGCGCGGTGCGCCACTCGGCTGTACCCATCGGACCGAGTTCGGTGAGCGCCCGCCGGATCGTGACCTCGGCACCGTCCACCGGCTGCGCGTCGAGCCGGTAGACGCACCGCGTCAGCAACCACCATGTCAGCGGGATGAATATGATCACCAGCGGGACACCGAACATCATCCAGCGCACGAAGCTGATCTCGCGACCGAGCTGCGACTCCGCATAGGAGACGACGAACACGTTCGGCGGGCTGCCGATGATCGTCGCGACGCCACCGATGGACGCGGCGTACGCCGTGCCCAGCAGCAGGCACACGGCGAACGCATGTGCACCGGCCTCATTGCGCCCGGCCCCGTCGCCGTCCCTGTGCAGCAGCGCGATCACGCTCAGGACCACCGGCAGCAGCATCATCGTCGCCGCGGTGTTGGTGACCCACATGCTGGTGCCCGCGGAGATCAGCATGAAGGCGGCGACGATGCGCGCCGGCGAGGTCCCCACGCGTGACAGTGCCGAGTATGCGATGCGCCGGTGCAGGCCCCATTTCTGCAGGCACTGCGCGAGCATGAAACCGCCGAGAAACAGGAAGATCAGTTCGTGGCTGTAGGGGCGCGCGGCCTCGGAGATGCCCATGCCGCCGGCCATCGGAAACAGCACCAGTGGCAGCAGCGCGGTCGCATAGACCGGAATCGCCTCGGTCATCCACCAGACCGCCATCCACGCAGCCGCCGCCGCGGCGACGCGACCGGTCCAGGAGAACTCGACGGTCTCGCCGGTGCCGTCGACGAACTGTTCGGGCAGGAGGAACAGCAGCAGTGCCGCGAGCGCCGGCCCGCTCCACAGGCCGATGCGCGACACCAGCTGGGTGTTCAAGAAGGCGCCCCGTCAGAGGTGAGGCGAAAGGCCGTCGCTTGCGGTTCGAAGCCCATGCCGATCTCAGGCCTGCCGCGCCCGGCGCTCAGTAGCGCAGCAGCGCGGCCCCCCAGGTCAGTCCGCCGCCGAAACCTTCGAGCAGCACCATCTGGCCGCGCTGCACCCGGCCGTCCCTGATCGCGACATCAAGCGCCATCGGTACCGACGCCGCCGAGGTGTTGCCGTGGTCCTGCACCGTGAGCACGACGCGGTCCATCGGTATTTCGAGCCGCTTCGCGGTCGCCTGGATGATCCGGATGTTGGCCTGGTGCGGAATGAGCCAGTCAAGCTCACTCTTGGGGGTGCCGGTCCGTTCGAGGATGTCCTCGGCGATACCGCCGAGCTTCTTGACCGCGACCTTGAAGACCTCGTTGCCGCGCATCTGGATGGTCTGGTCGGCCGTCTCCCCGGGTGGCGGCTTGCGGCGTGAGACGCCGGTGGGCACGTAGAGGATGTCCTTGAAGTGGCCGTCGGCGCCCAACCGGGTCGCGAGAATGCCCGGTGTTTCGCTGGCCTCGAGTACGACGGCGCCCGCACCGTCGCCGAACAGCACGCAGGTGTCGCGCGACTTCCAGTCCGTGATGCGCGACAGCGTCTCGGCGCCGACGACGAGCGCGCGCCTGGCCTCACCGAGCCGCACGAACTTGTCGGCGGTGGACAGCGCGTAGAGAAACCCGCTGCATGCGGCCTCGACCGCGATCGCCGGCATGCCGCCGATGCCGAGTTTGTCCTGGAGCAGACAGGCGACGTTCGGGAACAGCTGGTCCGGGGTCGTGGTACCGACGACGATGAGGTCGATGTCGGAGGCCTCGATGCCGGCCGCTTCGAGCGCGCGGCGCGAGGCCTCGAGTGCGAGATCGCTGGTGGTCTGGTCTTCGGCAGCGATGTGGCGGCGCTCGATGCCGGTACGGGTCCGGATCCACTCGTCGCTGGTGTCGACCATGCGCTCGAGATCGAAGTTGGTGAGGACCTTTTCTGGCAGGTAGCGACCGGTACCGGCTATGCGGGAATACATAATGCTTTCTGGTTTTCGAACATGCGCGCGATATGCGCAGGGACCCCCTCGCGGACTTCCTTGATGGCCACGCGTATCGCATTGGCCATCGCGACACTGTCCGCAGAACCGTGGCTCTTGACCACGATCTCCGACAATCCGACGAAACTCGCACCATTGTAGTGGCGCGGATCCAGCCTGTCGCGCAGCGCGAGCAACGCGGGCCTGGCCGCCAGCGCCTGTAGCCGGCGCACGGCGCTGCTGGTGAACTCCTCGCGAAGGTAGCCGCCCATCAGTCCGGCGACACCTTCCATGGTCTTGAGCGCGACGTTGCCGCTGAAGCCGTCGGTGACGACCACGTCGACCTCACCGGAGAAGATGTGGTTGCCCTCGACGAAGCCGACGTAGTTGAGCGCGCTGGCGGCGAGCAGTCGGCCGGCCTCGCGCACCGTCTCGTTACCCTTGATGTCTTCCTCGCCGATATTCAGCAGCCCGACGCGCGGGCTGGGCAAGCCGGCGATGTCGGCTGCAACGACGCTGCCCATGCATGCGAACTGCATGAGGTTGTCGGCGTCTACGCCGACATTGGCGCCGAGGTCGAGCATGAAGGTACTGCCCGATGCCGACGGCACCGGCGCCATGATGGCCGGGCGGTCGACGCCGGGAATGGTCTTGAGCACGAACTTCGCGGTCGCCATCAGCGCACCGGTATTGCCGGCGCTCACGCAGCCGCGGGCCTCGCCACGCTTGACGAGGTCGATCGCCACGCGCATCGACGAGTCTTTCTTGTGGCGCAGCGCATCGCGCGGGTGATCGGTCATGCCGACGACCTCGGATGCGGCGTGCAGGCGCAGTCTATCGCCATAGCGCGCACCGTAACGTGCGCGCGCCTCGTCGATCACGTCGGGAAGCCCGACGAGCAGGACCGCGACGTCCGGGTCGGCGTCGAGCACGGACACGGCGGCAGTGACCGCTGACCGGGGGCCGAGGTCGCCGCCCATCACGTCGACGGCGATCGTCAGGGCGTCACTCATAGGGGGGCGAAGAACACGAAGACCCAGGTGGCGACGCGGCCGCACCGGTACGCGACCGGCATGCCATCACCCACCCCGCACAGGTGCGGGGTTTACTCCTGATCTTCCTCGACCGGCGGCTGCGCGATCACCTGGCGCCCGCGGTAGTAACCGTCGGCGCTGACGTGATGGCGGCGATGGGTCTCGCCCGTCGTCGGTTCGACCGACAGCGTGGGATTCTTCAGCCCGTCGTGCGAACGGCGCATGCCGCGGCGCGAAGGCGTTTTGCGACTCTTTTGAACAGCCATGTGCAGATCTCCATATGTCCCGGGCCGCCGCGAGCGCAAGCCCGGAGACGACAATGTTCAGTCGAATTCCGGTGCCAGCGCCACCAGCGCTTCCCCGAGTTCGCCGCAATGGGCGGGATCGGGATGCGCCGGCACAAGCGGCAGTGCCATGATCAACTCTTCTTCCAAAAGGTCCAGCGGGCGCACGCGCGCCTCGCAGACGATGTATTCCAGCGCGTCGGGCACCACCGCCGCCGACGCCTCGTCGGCCACCAGTGCGACTTCGGTGTCGATGCGCAGCGCGTGGTCATAGGCTTCGAGGCAGCGTTCACACCGAAGTGGCACGCTCAGATTCGCAGTGATCGAAAGCCGCGTCCAGCCTCCGGCCCCCGAGCGCTCAGCCGTGCCCGCCGGGGCAAAACGGAGCCTGGCATCGACCTCGTAATCACCGCCCTCGCACCGCGAAGCGTCGGCCGAATCGACCACCCGCCCAAAAAGCATGAGGGGCAAACGCCCCTCGAGCACCGCGCGGCGTCCCCCCAGAGCTGAAGCAGCCGAAAGCGCCTGCCACTCTTTCGAAAACGCCATAACCGGACAAATATAAAACGGTGTCGGACCCGTGTCAAAAAAGCTATCGTGATGCCATGGCTAACGCACTCATACTCGGCTCATCGTCGCGCTACCGCCGCGCGCTGCTGGAACGCCTCGGCGTCGCGTTCGAGTGCATCTCGCCCGACGTGGACGAGACCCCTCGCAACGGCGAGGCGCCGGCGGTGCTGGCTGCGCGGCTGGCCCGGCTGAAGGCCGAAGCGGTTGCCACCGCCCGCCCTGACTCGGTCGTCATCGGCGCCGACCAGGTCGCCGAACTCGACGGCGCGGCGCTCGGCAAACCCGGCACCGCGGCCAGGGCCCGGGCACAGCTCGCCGCGAGCTCGGGCCGCAGCGTGCTGTTTCACACGGCCATCTGCGTGCTCGGCCCCGACGGCTTCGCTTACGAACACACCGACCTCACGGTGGTGCGTTTCCGCAGCCTCGACGACGCTGAAATTCAGGCCTACGTCAGCCGCGAGCAGCCGCTCGACTGTGCCGGCGCATTTCGCTGCGAGGGTCTGGGCATCACGCTGTTCGATGCGATCGAGAACCGCGACCCTACCGCGCTGATCGGCCTGCCGCTGATCGCGGTCTCGGCGGCCCTCAGCCGCGCCGGGCTCTCGCCGCTGGGCGACGCTGCGTACTGAGCGCCTCGACCACCGCGGCGAGCTCGGGCGGCAGCGGCGCGCTGAACGACTGCGGCTCGTCCGTGCCGGGCCGGCGTATGGACAGCAGGTGCGCGTGCAGGAACAACCGGTCCAGCCCCAGCGCGGCGAGCGTCTCGTTGAAGGCCGCGTCGCCGTAGCGGTCGTCGCCGGCGACGGGATGGTCGACCGCCGCCGCGTGCACCCTGATCTGGTGCGTGCGTCCACTCTCGGGCCGGGCCTCGAGCAGGCTCGCGGTGCCGAAATCCTCGACCAGCCTGAATTCGGTCACGGCCGGTTTGCCGTCGCCGCCGACGCGCACGTGGCGCTCGCCGCCGCGGCGATGGCCGACGTCGAGCGCCAGTGACACCCGGTCGCGGCCGCGCTGCCAGCGCCCGCGCACCAGTACCAGGTAGCGCTTGTCGACGGCATGTTCGCGGAACTGCGCATGCAGGTCGCGCAGCGCGCTGCGTCGTTTCGCGACCAGCAGGCAGCCGCTGGTCTCGCGGTCGAGGCGGTGCACCAGCTCGAGGAACTCGGCATCGGGGCGCAGCGCACGCAGGGTCTCGATCACGCCGAACGACAGGCCGCTGCCACCGTGCACCGCGATGCCGGCGGGCTTGTCGAGCACCAGCAGTCGGTCATCCTCCTCGAGTACCGACGTGGCGATGCGCTTGCGCAGAGCCGGCGGCGGCGTGCCGCGGGCGTCGTCGCCGGACTGCCCGCGGGCCAGCGGCGGCAGGCGCACGCGGTCGCCGTCCTGCAGGCGCTGGGACGGGCGCGCCCGGCGGCTGTTGACGCGCACCTGGCCGGAGCGCAGCAGCCGGTAGACCTGTCCGCGCGGCCAGCCCTTCAGGCGGCGGAGCAGCCAGTTGTCGATGCGCTGGCCCTCGTCGGCCGCGCTGACGGCGACTTCGGACACGGACCGGCCGGGCTTGGCTTCTGACATCTGACTGGGCCGGATCGCGGCTGGGGGACAGGGCCGGCAACGCCAGCCATGACGGGAAGTTACGGTGCATTGCTGCCCTGCGGGCGCATTGCTATATTACAGTATCGGCAGGCGCCAGGTCGCAGCCGTACACAAGCCGAACTGCATGGCGCCACGCTTCGGGCGGGGCGCCGTACACAGGCCCGAACCATCGAACAATCTCCCGGACAGTCCGCGCGCGCCGCGCCGGGTGTGGCCATTGCGGCACACCGCGAGCGAGCACGGATGACACACCCGCGGTCCAGGCTGCGCTGCCACAGGCGGCGCCCGGGGCCATGATGGCCAGAATCGGATGACAGCGTGCTGATACTGCGGCTGCTCACAATCTGTCTTTCGCGCCAGCTGCCGGCAGCCCCGCTGCCAGGCCAGGTCGCGGTGTGCTCCGGGGAACCGCGAGTAATCCCCCATGAAAAGAATGCTGGTGAACGCAACTCAGCAGGAAGAGTTGCGCGTGGCCCTCGTAGACGGCCAGAAGCTCTACGACCTCGACATCGAAGTTCCTTCCCGGGAGCAGAAAAAGGCCAACATCTACAAGGGCCGCATCACCCGGGTTGAACCCAGCCTCGAAGCGGCGTTCGTCGATTACGGCGCAGACCGCCACGGCTTCCTGCCGCTGAAGGAAATCTCCGCCGAATATTTCGTGCGTCCGCCCGGCGAGGGCGACAAGGTCGCAATCCGCGACGTGCTGCGCGAAGGCCAGGAAATCGTCGTCCAGGTCGAGAAGGAAGAGCGCGGCAACAAGGGCGCCGCGCTCACGACCTTCGTCAGCCTCGCCGGACGCTTCCTCGTGCTGATGCCCAACAATCCCGGTGCCGGCGGCGTGTCGCGCCGCATCACCGGCGAAGACCGTGACGTGGTCCGCGAAGCGCTCCAGCAGCTCACGGTGCCCGACGGCATGGGCTGCATCGTGCGCACCGCCGGCGTCGGCCGCGGCGCCGAGGAACTGCAGTGGGACCTCGACTACCTGCTGAGCGTCTGGGAGGCGATCAAGCAGGTCGTCGTGTCGCGTCCGTCGCCGTTTCTGATTTACCAGGAAAGCAAGGCGATCATCCGCGCGCTGCGCGACTACCTCAACACCGACATCGGCGAAATTCTCATCGACGACGCCGCGGTGTACGCCGAGGCGACCGAGTTCATGCAGCAGGTGATGCCGCACAACCTGCGCAAGCTCAAGCACTACGACGACGAAACGGTCCCGCTGTTCACGCGTTTCCAGATCGAGAGCCAGATCGAGACGGCGTTCTCGCACTCGGTGACGCTGCCGTCGGGCGGTTCCATCGTCATCGACCAGACCGAGGCGCTGGTGTCCATCGACATCAACTCGGCGCGGGCGACCAAGGGTGGCGACATCGAGGCCACCGCGCTGAACACCAACCTCGAGGCCGCCGACGAGATCGCCCGGCAGCTTCGCATCCGCGACATCGGCGGGCTCATCGTCATCGACTTCATCGACATGGGGCCGTCGAAGCACCAGCGTGATGTGGAAAACCGGCTGCGCGATGCGGTGCGCATGGACCGTGCACGCATACAGATCGGGCGCATATCGCGCTTCGGGCTGCTCGAGATGTCGCGCCAGCGGCTGCGTCCGTCGCTCGACGAGTCCATGCACATCACCTGCCCGCGCTGCAGCGGCAACGGCACGATACGCAGCGTCGAATCGCTCGCGCTCGCGGTGCTGCGCCTCGTCGGAGAGGAGGCACGCAAGGAGCGCACCGCGAAGGTCATCACGCAGTTGCCGGTCGACGTGGCCACCTACCTGCTCAACGAGAAGCGCGACTGGGTCAACAGCATCGACGAGCGCCATGGCGTGCGCATCGTGATCGTCGCGAACCCGGCGCTCGAGACCCCGAACTACGCGATCCGCCGCGTGCGCGACGACGAGGTCGAGCTGCCGGAGAACGCCGACACGAGCTACCGGATGATCGCCTCCGACACCGACCTCAGCGAGCAGTACCTGCAGAGCACGCAGCCGCGCCAGCTCGAACAGCCGGCGGTGAACGTGATGGTGCATGCCAGCCCGGTGCCCTCGCCGGCGCCGCAGGCACAGGCGCCCGAAGCGCCCGAACGGGCCGCACCGCAGCGCGAAGCCACACCCCCTCGCGGGCTGTTCGGCTGGCTCGCCGGTCTGTTCGGTGGGGGTGGTGACACCCGCGATGACGACGATCGCAAAGACGGCAAGCGCGACAGCAGCAGGCGTCGCCGCGGCACTGGCGGCGCGAAGGGCGCGGTGGATGACACCGGCTCCGACAACCGGCGCGGGACGCGCGACGGCACCCGCCGCCGCCGTGGTGGCGACGAACGCCGTGGCGGTGGTGAACGCGGGGCGCGCAACGAAGGCGGCCGCCGCGGCGGGCGCAACAAGCGCGATGACGCCAACGGCGAGCGCAAGCGCGCCGGCGGCGGCGGCAGTGAGCAGCAGGGTCGCAGCCGCGATGACCGCGGCTCACGTCGTGGTGACGGCGATGAGAAGAAGCCGCGCCGTCAACAGGGGGACGCGAAGAAGGCGGAAGACGCGAAGCCCGCCGACGCTGCCGCCAGCCAGCAGGCTGGCCCCGGCAACGACGCGAACGCGCGCGACGACTCGTCCACCCCACGTCGTCGCACCGAGGCGGAGCCGCCCAAGGCACCCGCCGGCGGCACACCCGACAAGGGGAACGCGGACCAGGCGGCCGCCGGTGGCGACGCTGCTGCGGGTGAGCAGCAGCAGTCCGGCGAGCAGTCGACCGACGGCGAACGCGCCGGCGGCAGCAGGCGTCGTGGCGGCCGCAGGCGTCGCCGCGGATCGCGCGGCGGACGGGCGCGCCAGCAGGAAGGCGCTGCGGGGCAGGAAGGCTCCGGGCAGCAGGACGGCTCTGCGCAGCAGGACGGGTCCAGGACGCCGGAAGGCTCTGCACGGCAGGACGGTGCCGGGCAGCGCGACAGTGTTGCCCAGCAGGACAGCTCCGGGCAGAAGGACGGCGGTGGACAGCGAGACCGGCAAGCGCCGCAGGACAGCCGCCGCCGGGACGAGGGCCGGGACGAGGGTCGGACCCAGTCGGCCGCAGAACGTGGTTCAGCACCGAAGACCGATGCCGCCAACGCCGAAAAGGTGACTTCTGGCGCGCCCAAGGGGGAGACGTCCGGGGATCAGCCGCGCAAGGCTGAGGTCTCCGCGGACCAGGCTCCGAAGAAGGAAGCTCCGAAAGCGGCGACTGCTACGGCAGAAGCTCCTAAGGCAGAAGCTCCTAAGGCAGAAGCTCCTAAGGCAGAAGCTCCTAAGGCAGAAGCTCCTAAGGCAGAAGCTCCTAAGGCAGAGGCTCCTAAGGCAGAGGCTCCTAAGGCAGAGGCTCCTAAGGCAGAGGCTTCCAACGCGGACACGCCGAGGCCAAAGCCCCTGGCCGCCGACACGACCGGCACAGGCTCCAGCCCAGGCACTGCGAGGGCCGACACGGGTCCGGCTGAGACTCAGAAGGCGCAGGCCCCGATGGTCGACGGACCCGACAGCAGCCGCGGTAACGGCGCCGCCGGACCGCACGAGCAGTCATCGCTGCCGCTGGCGCCCCAGGCGCCGGCACGCGACCGATCCCCGCCCGGCACGCCCGGTGACACGCGCGAGGCGGGTGAACCCCGCCGTGCGGACTCGGCATCGAGGCCGGCCGCGGAGCCGGCGCGTGCGCCCGCAGTGCCGAACACGGAATCGCGCCCTCGCGAGGATGCGCCGGCACGGCCGCAGACCAGTGACGAACGCAAGCCACGCGAGAACACCCCGTCCGACGGGGACAACACGCGGCAGTAGGTATCAGGGCTCAGCGGCGCTGCGAACGCAGCGCCGCGATGAGTCCGTCACATGCGTGCTCGACGAGATCGAGCACGTACTCGAAACCGTTGGCGCCCCCGTAGTACGGGTCAGGCACTTCGGTTTCACCACTGCGCGCGGCGTACTTCAAAAACAGCTCGAGCGTGGCACCGGCATCACCCGGACGCAGCGCTTCGAGAAGGTCATGATTGTGTCGGTCCATCGCGAGGATCAGATCGAAGCGCGCGAAATCCTCTGCCATCACCTGCCGGGCGCGCAACTGCGACAGATCCACGCCGCGCCGGCGCGCTGCCTCTACCGTGCGCCGATCGGGCGGATTGCCGACGTGGTAGTCATGGGTGCCCGCCGAATCCAGCTCGAGTTCCAGATCCGGGGCCTGTTCGGCGAGACGGCTTCGCATGATGCCCTCAGCGGTGGGCGACCTGCATATATTGCCCATGCAGACGAAGAGAATGCGGCGGGTGACCTTGCGCTCAGCCATGGCCGCCACCCTGTCCGGCCCTGTCCACGGGCGCTGCATGGTCGCCGTGCAGCCGGCTGATCAGCTCGGCTTCGCCGCGGCTCAGGCCGCAGGTCGCGACCAGGCTGTCGATATCCTCTCCGCGCTGCGCCAGTCGGATGGCCTGCAGGTACGGCCCGGCATTGTCATCGCGCAGCATCAGCTGCTCCTGCTGTTCGGAGAGCAGCGCCAGGCGCTCGGCCAATTCGGACTGACGACCGGCGGTGCGTGCACCGCCCTCACCGAAATGTGCGAGCTCTGACTGCAGGCGCATCAGCTCGGCCTCATGGCGCGCAAGACGCTCGTGGGCACGCGCGGCATTGGCGCCTGCGCGCACGGCCACGACCAGGCCCAGCAGCGCGACGAAACCGCCGCTGACGATCGCGAGCAGCAGGGGGTCGATATTCACGCGTAGTCGTCCACGAGTCCGCCGCGCCGGCGGGGCGACGGTCGGTATTCATGCGCCGCCGCCACGTCCGGGGTCTCTGCCGAAGCGTCGTGCCCGTCGTCGCGTGATTGCCGGCCCTGCTGCTCGTCGCGCGGATCAGCCGGCCGCGATACCTGGCGAACTGGCTGTGGCGGCGATATGCGTCCCACCTTTTGCATTGCACATTTTCCTCCGCCAGATGCAGTGCACCGCGGTGCACTGCATCGAGCAACGCCGCGATCTCGACGAGCAGCGCAAGCTGGCCGTCACGGCTGACAACGTCGCCAATATACCCGGCATTACCGCTCACCGTCTCGTTCGGGCTTACCGCTGCTGGCAACGGCGCGCTCACGCGGATCCACAGGGTCGACCGCAATCGGCTCGCCGGTGTTGTCGCCGCCCATTTTACCGGCATGTACCGGCTCGGCGAGCGCGCGCGGAGGCGATCCCGCCATCACGACGATCACCACGCGACGGTTCTCGGCGCGCCCCTCGGGAGTGTCATTATCCGCCACCGGGCGATACTCACCGTAGCCGATTGCAGCCATCGTCTCCGGGGGAACGCCATTGTGCATGAAAACGTGTACGACGCTGGCGGCCCGCGCCGAGGACAGTTCCCAATTCGACGGGAAAACTTCGGTCCGGATTGGCAGTGTGTCGGTATGACCCTCCACGCGGATCTCGACGTCGCCGTCGACCAGCACTTCCCCGAGGCCCTTGATGATGTCGCGCGCGGGTGCCGTCATGCTCGCGCTACCGCTCGCGAAAAGCACCTCGGTGTTAATCTCGACCTCGATCCACAGCGGGTTCTCCCGGACACGGATCAGTTCAGCGTCGACCAGCGGTGCCATCCTCTCGCGGATACGGGTCGCAAGTTTCGCAATCGCGTCGCGTGCCCGCTGCATGTCGGCCTCGGACGCACCGCTCTGTCGGATGATTTCCTCGGGCAGGCGGTCGTGTTCCCTGAGCCGCAGCAACTCGGGAACAAGATCGGCCTCCAGCGGAACGAGCGTACGCGGCATGTCCACGCTCGGCATGTCAAAGGCTCGTGCGAGTTCGCCGGTCTGCACCGGCTGCAGTGACTTCGGCGCAGTGCGGAACGCGGCCACCAGGGAGTCCGAAAGCACGCGGTATTTGCCTTCGTTGACCGAAGAGATCGCATACATCACGACAAAGAACGCGAGCAACAACGTGATCAGGTCGCCATAGGGAATCGCCCATGCTTCATGGTTGACATGTTCCTCGCGCTTGCGCCGACGGGCCATCGTGATTGCCCCCGCCGCTCAGCGACCGAAGCCCTGCAGCTTCGATTCGATACTGCGCGGATTTTCGCCCTGGGCAATGGAAAGTAGTCCCTCGATGATCATCTCGCGGTGAGTCGAGTGCGCTTCGACGATCGCCTTGAGCTTGTTGCCGACCGGCAGAAAGAAAAGATTCGCCGACGCAATTCCGTAAATAGTCGCGACGAAGGCCGTGGCAATGCCGGTGCCGAGAGCGCTGGGATCGGCAAGGTTCTGCATCACCGCGATCAGTCCCATCACCGCGCCGATGATGCCCAGCGTAGGCGCATAGATGCCCATGCTCTCGAATATCTTTGCGCCCTGCGTGTCCTGGGTCTCGCGACTGCCAAGATCAACTTCGAGCGTGTTGCGCAGCACGTCGGGTTCCACCCCGTCGACAAGCATCTGCAACCCCTTGCGCGTGAATTCGTCGGGCTCCTCCTCGGCGAGTTCCTCCAGGCCCAGGAGCCCGTCCTTGCGCGCGACCTGGCTCCAGCCGACGATCTTCTCGATCGTCGAGTTCATGTCGAGCCGCGGCGCACGAAACACCCACGGAAAGATCCTGAGCCCGTGCAGGAAAACCGGCAGGCGAGCCTGGATCAGCGCTGCGGCGAGAGTGCCCATGAACACGATCACGAACGCCGCGCCATTCCATAGCGCAGCGAGGCCACTGCCCTTCAGGATGCTGCCGCCCACCACCGCGAAAAGCGCCAGTCCGACGCCGACCAGACTCAGGATATCCACTGTTCAGTCCTCGACCCTATTACGTGTTCCAGGTTCCAACCGCGACCCGATCACGCCGCGTGCTCGAACGTTTGTGTGACACCACCGGTGTCGACGATCAGCGCAGTGTCACCGCCGCTGGTGACCGTTGCGCCGACAAAGGTCTCGACTGAGCGCAGTGCGCCGGTCAGCGGCTTGACGACGACTTCTTCTTCCCCAATCAGCGCGTCGACGAGCATCGCGATCCGACGTCCGCCCAGAGTCACCACGACCACGTGAGTGCCCGGCGGCAATTCCTCGCTGCCTGGAGTTGGGCGTGGACGCTCGGCGAACAGGCACCCCAGTGGCACCAGCGGTAACGGCTCACCGCGCACGATCACGACCTGGCGGCCCTGCACCCATTGCGAGGCAAGCTCGTCCGTGGCGATGGTTTCCACGACCTCGCCCATCGGCAGCGCGAAGCGCTGACTGCCGACCCAAACCATCAGCGTGCGAAAAATGCCGCGCGTCAGCGGCACCATGATGCGTATCCACGTACCCTCGCCGGGCGTAGACTCGATTTCGACCAGCCCGCGAAGCTCACTGATACGCGCGCGTACGACATCCATCCCGACGCCGCGGCCGGAAATGTTTGACACTTCGCTGCGCGTGGAAAAGCCTGCACCCAGGATGAGCTGCAGCGCCTCGGCGTCGCTCAGCGCACTCGCCGCTTCGGCGCTGAGCGCACCTTTTTCAACCGCCCTGGCACGCAGCTGCCCGGGGTCCATACCGCGGCCGTCGTCACCAACCCTGATCACGATGTAATGCCCCTGCCGGTACGCCTCGAGCGTCACCTCGCCAGTGGGAGGCTTGCCGGCAGCCTCGCGTTCCTCGGGCGACTCGATGCCGTGATCAACAGCATTTCGTACGAGGTGAATGAGCGGGTCGCTGAGCCGCTCGACGAGGTTCTTGTCAACCTCGCTGTCTCCCCCGTGGATCACGAGGCTGATTTCCTTGCCCAAGGTACGGGCAACATCGCGAACCACCCGCGGAAAGCGTGAAAAAATCCGACTGATCGGTTGCATGCGTACGTGCATAACCGCGCTCTGCAGCCCGTCCGTCACTGCATCGAGATTGCTGACGGTCTTGACCAGATCCTCCGAACCGTCGTCTCTCTCGACCAGTGTCATCAGGCGATTTCGCAGTAACACCAGCTCACCGACGAGGTTCATCATGCCGTCCAGCCGCACCGCCTCGACGCGCACCGATGCTTCGGCACCCGGATGACCCGAGCGGATCGGACCGAACTCCGACACGGGTCTTGAACTCGACGACAGGCGACGGCCCGACCCGGAGGGGCCCGCCCGATGCAACGAGTCCAGCAATGCCTCGAGAGCCTCGTCGTCGTCTGGCGTGGAGTTGATCTTCGTTCCATGCCCGGAGTCAGTGGCGGAGCCGCTGCCCGGAGGGTGTACCAGCAGCTCGTCGAGCGCAGCAAGCAGTTCCATATCTGCTGGCGGGAGGGAGGCACTCTCTTGCAGGGTCGTGAACATCGATGCAAGCGCATCCGCCACCCGAAGCATGACGTCGATGAGTTCAGGAGTTGCCTGCGCTTCGCCCTGCCGAAGCAGGTTGAATACGTCTTCGGCGCGATGGCATAGCGCGACCACCGGCTCGAGCAGGAGAAAACCCGCTCCACCCTTGATCGAGTGGATGCTCCGGAAGACTGCATTCAGCAGCTGGGTGTCTTCCGGCGCATTTTCCAGCGCAATCAGTTGCGGAATCAGCGCGTCGACCAGCTCACCGGCGTCGTCCAGAAATTCTCGAAGCAGTTCGTGATCCATGTAGATCCCCGCGACGACGCCTAGCAACCCAGCCGCTGCAGCAGGCCGTCGATCTCGGCACCTTCCACGACGCAGCGAATGCGGTGTCCATGTTCCTGCGCGTACATGCCGTCAGCTCGCTTCTCGCAATCGTGCAAATACCCGGTCAATTTTTTTCTGCAGCGTCTCGGCGGTGAACGGCTTGACGATATAACCGTCAATGCCGGCCTGCCCGGCCTCTATGATCTGGTTACGCTTTGCCTCGGCGGTGACCATCAGTACCGGCAATGACTCCAGTTCGGGATCGCCACGCACAGCCTCCAGCAGGTCGATGCCGGGCATGTTCGGCATATTCCAGTCGGTAACGAGAAAGTCGATACCGCCCCCTTTCAGGATCGGAAGAGCCGTCGCACCATCGTCGGCCTCCACAATGTTGCTGTAACCCAGCTCACGCAGCAGGTTCTTGATGATCCGGCGCATCGTGGAGAAATCATCCACCACGAGGATCCGCATGCCCTTGTCCATCACCGCCTCCGGTATGCCGGTCCACGCTGCTTGCGCGTGCGGCGTACTTCGGTCATCCGCGGGTCCATGCGGACATTCTCGCCCTCAGTCGTCCAAGGCTCTGCCCGTGCAGCTGGCAGACCCGCGATTCCGTGACGCCCAGCACCTCGCCGATCTCCCTGAGATTCAGCTCGTCGTCGTAATACAACGACAGGACCAGTCGTTCCCGTTCCGGCAGGCCGGCAATCGCCTCGGCCAAAGCTTGTCGAAACCCGTCCCGTGCGCACTGCTCATCCGGTGTGTCGTCCTCGGATCCCGGCAACAAGTCGTCGGCGTTCGCGTCGTCGCCGCCGAGTTCCTGCAGACTGAACACTCGGCTGGCGGTGACGTCTCGCAGCATCCGGTGATAGGTATCCAGATCCACCTCCAGCGCGTCGGCAACCTCGTGTGCGTCGGCAGCTCGCCCCTCGCGCGCCTCGACGGAGCCCACCGCCTTGGCAATCCGGCGTGTATTGCGGTGGACCGATCGCGGCGTCCAGTCGTAGCGCCGGATCTCGTCGAGCATCGCACCGCGGATGCGTATCCCGGCAAAAGTCTCGAAGCTGGCCCCCTGCCCTGTCTCGTAATTCGTTGCCGCCTCCAGCAGGCCCACGACCCCCGCCTGGATCAGGTCATCGACCTGCACGCTTTCAGGCAGGCGTGCGGCCATGTGGTAGGCAATTCGCCTGACCAGATCCAGGTGGTTACTGACCAGCTGGTCCCTGTGCTTGCGGGATTCGAGCGCGTACATCGCTCAGTCTCCGAGTCCGACGGCCATCGCCGGTGTGACGCCGGCGCCAACCAGTCTTTCGACGAAGAACTCGATACGGCCGCTGTTTCCCGCGGGCACGGGAAGGTTATCGGCCGACTGGGCGAGTTTCTTGAACGCACGCGATGCGGGCGCGCCGGGATACGCGCTTACTACCGGTTTCTGGCGCTGTATCGCCGAGCGCACGAGTTCGTCGCGCGGAATACTGCCCAGGTGAGCGAGATTCACGTCCAGGAACCGGTCACAGACGAGCTGCAGCTTCCTGAACAGCTCGTGACCATGCGTTGCATGATCGACCATATTTGACAGAATCTGGAACCGTGAAACGCCGTACTGGCGCGACAGGACCTTGATCAGTGCATAGGCATCGGTCAGCGAGGCGGGTTCATCACAGACGACGACCAGCACCTGCTGCGAGGCCGAACAGAAGGTCGCCACTTCGGCACTGATGCCCGCCGCAACGTCGACGATCAGATAATCCAGCTCACGGCCGAATTCGCTGAATGCCTGGATGATCCCGGCCTGTTCGCGTATCGACAGCCCGGTCATGCGCGAGATACCCGAAGATGCCGGCACGATCGCGAGGCCGTCCGGTCCGTCGACGACGATCTCGTCCAGCGTATGGGTACCATCGAGCACGTGTGAGAGATTGGTGACCGGGTTGAGACCGAGCAGGACGTCGATGTTTGCCAGACCTAGGTCGGCATCCAGCAACATCACGCTGCGGCCGCACTGGGCCAGTGCCGTGCCCAGGTTGACCGCCACGCTGGTCTTGCCCACACCGCCCTTGCCGCTCGCAACGGCAACCACCTGGACTGGCCGCGGACGTCGGCGCAGCGTGCGGACCTGGTCCGGGCCCCGGTAATCAGACATGTGCATTCAACTGGCTCCCGCTGCCGTTGGAGTTATGAAGCGATGACGAAGCCAGGGTGGCGACACCGTCCCATGCGCTTCGGTTGAGCGTCTTCGAGACAAGGCGCTGGATACTTGCAGTGTGAAGATCCTCGGGCACGCGCTGGCCTTCGCTGCTGTATGCCACCGGCAGGCGCTCGCGGATCAGCGTGGAGAGCACGGCGCCAAGGCCAGGTGCCTCGTCCATTTTCGTGATCACCGCGCCGGCAAGATGCTCGCGACCATAGGCAGCGACCACCTCGTCAAGCACCTGTGGCAGTGCATTCGCAGCGAGGACCAGCAAGCTGCGAATCTGTGCCAGTTCACGCAGACGCAGGAATTCCTCGCCCAGGCGCTCGTCACGCTGACTCATGCCCGCGGTGTCGACGAGTACCAGGCGCTTGTCACTCAATGAATCGAGCACCCGCCTGAGTTCGGCCCCGGCACTCGCCGCGCGCACCGGGATGCCCAGGATCAGGCCGAACGCGCCGAGCTGACGCTGTGCGCCAACCCGGTAGTCATCGGTGCTGACCAGTGCGATAGAGTCACGTCCGTAACGCAGGCTGTAGCGCGCGGCGAGCTTCGCGATGGTCGTGGTCTTGCCGACCCCGGTCGGACCGACGAGCGCAATGACACCACCTTGCTCCAGAGGATCCTCGCGCACGATCGGTATACGCCGGGCAATCTCGTAGAGCGACTCTCGCCACGCGCGCTCAGGATCCTCGGGATGGGCAATTTCTGAACTGACCTCCGCGACCAGCGCTTCGGCAAGCCCGGCCTGCTCGAGCTTGCGCGCCACGAGCGTCCGGTGCGGGTCAACGAGCCCCTCGCGTTCGCGGTGAGCCGCACGGAACTGTTCATGCACCATGCTCCGCAACATCGCGAGTTCCTCGCGCATCCCCGCCAGCGTCGTGTCGGGCACCCACTCGACCGCCCCCGGGTCGGACCGCAAGCCCAAGGACGGGCTCACTCCGGGGTCGGACCCGAGATCCGCGGCGGACCCCTCCTTTTCTTTTTTTATATCAATACACTTGGCGCGGTCCGACCCTGCATCTGGAGCTGCTTCGGATGCCAGATCGGGGCGATCCAACCCATGGGTGGCCGCTGCCGGGGGCGGGTCGGCGAGCAGCGCCTGCTGCCAGCGGGGCGGCGCATTCTCGCGGCTGCGCCCTCCCTCCGGAGTCATCTGTTCAAGCAGATGTTCGTCATAGTCGACGGCGGCGATGAGCTCGGTACCGCCGTCGGCCTGGCGGCTCGACAGGATCACCGCGTCAGTGCCCAGCTCCTGGCGCACCTGCTGTATGGCCTGACGCATGTCAGGTGCGACGAAGCGCTTGATCTTCATTCAGTCCACCTCCGCGTATCGGGCCCGATGCCCGTACTCATGCCGGTGCCGGCTGCAGGGGTCGCTCGCCGACGCCTGCCGCACCCTGCGACTGCGATGCCTCGCCACCGACCGTACCCACGACCCGTACCGGTTTGTTGTCCGGAATCTCCGTGTAGGCGAGCACGTGCAAGCCCCGCACCGCCTGACGCAACCAGCGCGACAACCAGTGACGCAGGTCCGGCGAGGTCACGAGTATTGCCGGCTGACCTGTGGTCTCCTGGCGTCTGGCGAGTTCGCCTACCGAGCGCTGCACGCGGTCGGCGAGTCCGGGCTCAAGACCCAGGCCACCGCCGCCGCCCGCCTGTACCGACTGCTGCAAAATCTGTTCCAATCCGGGGTCGAGTGCGATAAGTGGCAGTTCTTCAACGTCTCCCGCCATCTGCTGCACGATCGATCGCGACAACGCGGCGCGTACCGCCGTGGTCAACGCGACGGGATCCTGACTGCGTGGCGCCTGCTCCGCCAGAGATTCGGCGATCGTGCGCATGTCGCGCACGGGAATCTGCTCGGCGAGCAGGTTCTGCAGCACCTTGAGCACGGTGCCCAGCGAGAGCGGCTTGGGCACCAGGTTTTCGACGAGTTTCGGACTGCTCTTCGCCAGCATGTCGAGCAGCTGTTGCACCTCGTCGTGACCGATCAGCTCATGCGCGTGCTGGCGCAGCAGTTCACTGACGTGAGTCGCGATCACGGTGCCGGCATCAACGACCGTGTAACCGAGTCCCTGCGCCTGGCTGCGCTGGTCGGCTGGAATCCACACCGCGTCCATGCCGAATGCAGGGTCACGGGTCGCGACTCCTTCGAGCTCGCCGTAGACCGTTCCCGGATCGATGGCGAGCTCGCGCTCGGGCATCACTTCCCCGGTCGCGATCGGCACGCCCATCAACGTGATCCTGTAGGCGGTCGGCGCCAGATCGAGGTTGTCGCGGATGTGAACCGCCTGCACCAGGAAACCGAGCTCCTGTGAGAGCTTGCGGCGCACGCCCTTGATGCGTCCGAGCAGCTGGCCGCCCTGGTTGCGGTCGACGAGCGGCACGAGCCGATAACCGACCTCGAGCCCAACCACGTCGACCGGCTGAACATCCGACCATGACAGGTCGCGGTCCTCGTCACCGTCGGCGGACATTCCGTCGCCACCGCTTTCAGAATCGGCCGAACCCGTCGCCGTACGGCTTGCACCGCCGCGAGAGGCGTCGCCTCCAGCGACAGAATCGCCCGCGAGCTCGAGTCGCTTCGCTGTACGCCATCCCCACGTCGCGAGACCCGCGGCCAGCAGCAGGAACACCAGCGTGGGCATACCCGGCGCAAGTCCGAGCAGCGTGATCACGCCAGCGGCCACGTACAGCGCACGAGGCGTACCGAAAAGCTGCTCGGAAATCTGCTGACCCATGTCACGCGCCGCCGATACCCGTGTGACGATGATCGCGGTTGCAGTCGAGAGAATGAGTGAAGGGATCTGCGCGACCAGCCCGTCCCCGATCGTCAGTAGCGTGTAATTACGCGCGGCGTCACCCATCGACATCGCGTGGGTGACGGTACCGACCACGAGTCCGCCAATGATCGTAATCAGCAAGATCAGGATGCCGGCCACAGCATCGCCACGAACAAACTTGCTCGCACCGTCCATCGACCCGTAGAAATCGGCCTCCTGCGAGACTTCCTCACGACGTGCCCGTGCCTGCTCCTGGTTGATGAGTCCGGCGTTGAGATCCGCGTCAATAGCCATCTGCTTGCCGGGCAGGGCATCCAGCGTGAAGCGCGCACTGACCTCGGAGACCCGCCCGGCGCCCTTCGTGACGACGACGAAGTTGATGATCACGAGGACCCCAAACACGACCAGGCCCACTCCATAGTTGCCACCGACAACGAACTCACCAAACGCCTGAATGACTTGGCCCGCGGCATCGGTGCCGGTGTGGCCGTTGAGCAGCACCACACGCGTTGAGGCAACATTCAGAGCGAGCCGGAGCAGCGTGGCAATCAGCAGCACCGTCGGAAATACGGCGAAATCCAGCGGGCGCGGCGAATAGACCGCCATCAGGATCACCACGAGGGCCAGCGCAATATTGAACGTGAACAGCATGTCCAGCATCAGCGGCGGCAGCGGCAACACCACCATCGCCAGCAGGGCTATCAAGAGCAGTGGTACGCCAAGGCCAGCGACGCCGACGTTACGCAGGGGCTTCAGGAGCGTGGTCACAGTGTCTCCTCATCAGTTCCCGAACGCGCACGGATCAGTTCCGCTGGCACCTCGAGGTCTTCTGGCGGTGGCGGCGCCGCATCGTCGGCGGCGGTACGCAGTTGGTACACGTAGGCAAGCACACGAGCGACCGCGATGTAGAGCTCGCCTGGAATCTGCTGCTCGAGCCGGGTGTTGTAGTACAGCGCCCGTGCCAGTGGTGGCGCCGCGACCAATGGGATACCCGATTCGGCCGCGATCTCACGGATACGAGCGGCAACGAGATCAGTCCCCTTGGCGACCACTCGCGGCGCACCATCGGCCTGCTGATCGTACTGCAGCGCAACGGCGTAATGCGTCGGGTTGGTGACCACCACGTCTGCGGCCGGCACTTTCTCCATCATCCGGCGGTTCGCTAGTTCCTGCTGGATTCTGCGCACCCGACCCTTGGTCTCCGGATTGCCGTCGGTCTGCTTGTTCTCGTCTTTGACTTCCTGACGCGTCATCTTGAGTTGGCGCTGGTGGTTCCAGATCTGGAATGGCACATCGATTGCCGCGATGATCGCGACGACGCCAGCCAGTGACAGGAAGACCCAGTGGATGATCCGCCCCGCCTCACGCAGCGCCTGTTCCACCGACAGCCGTCCCAACAGAACGATATCCGACGCGAGGTGCCATAACAGCGTGCCGGCAACCGCTGCAATGAACGAGAACTTCGCCAGCGTTTTCAGGAATTCCATGCCACCCTGGGCTGAGAAGATCCGCTTGAGACCCTGCCAGGGGTTGATGCGCTTGAGCTGTGGTGAAACCGCCTTGCCACTGAAGCGCCCGCCGCCCAGCGCGAGGGGGCCAGCCAGTGCGGCGATCGCCAAAACGACAAAAAGCGGGGCCAGCGCGCCAAGCGCCTCGAGAATTCGAGCCCAAAGCACCTGCGGCAGTCTGTTCGGCTCGTCCAACAGATCGACTGGCAGCTGAAAATTGGTGGTCATGATCCCGACCAGCGCAGCCACAATCTGATCACCGAGCAGCAGGAGACCGAAACCACCGCCAAGCAGAACCAGCGTGGTGTTCAGATCGCGCGAGCGCGCAACCTGCCCCTTCTTCCTGGCATCTTCGATCCGCTTCGGTGTCGGCTGTTCGGATTTATCCTGGCCGTTTTCGTTTTCTGCCATCGCCGCCTACCCCAGCAGTGCCCGCATCAGGCCAAAACCCGCATCGAAGGTTTCGAGCAACTGGTCCACCACACCCGGCAGTGCAAGCAGCAGCACCACGAACCCGAGTGTCAGCGTCATGGGAAAACCGACCGCAAAGATGTTGAGCTGCGGCGCCGCGCGCGTCATCACACCCATGGACACGTTGGCTACGAGCAGCGCGCACATCGCGGGCAATGCCACCAGCATCGCGTTCGAGAACATGTTGCTGCCCCACGCCACCAGCGACCACAGACTGTCCACGGGAAGCCAGCCTTCAGTGACCGGCAAGAGCCTAAAGCTGTCGACTATCAGCTGGATCAAGGCGACATGGCCGTTCATCGCCAGAAACACAAGCGTCGTTATAACCGCGAAAAAATGACTAACGAGCGGAATGGAAACGCCCTGCTCCGGGTCGACCATCGAAGCGAAACCAAGCCCCATGGACAGAGCGACCGCTTCACCCGCGATCGTCATTGCACTGAAAATGAGTTGCAGCACGAACCCGATGGTCACGCCAATCAGGATCTGCTGCAAAAGCACATAGGCACCGTGCACGCTCAGCAGCGCGACTTCCGTCGGCACCTGCACCATGGGTGCGACCAGGAGCGCGAGCGCAAACGCAAGTCCCACACGTACGCGCACGGGAATTGCTCCATTGCCGAACAGTGGCGTCGCGAGCAGCATGGCGCCTATACGCGCAAACGGCCACATCACCGCCGCGATCCACGCGTTGAGGGTGTCGATTGTGAGAGGCAGCATCACGATCTGCGCCTCAACTCACCAGCATGGGAATGGACTGATAGAGTTCGAGCACGAAGCCGGTAAGCGTGGCAAGCAACCAATGTCCGGCAACCGCGAGCACCACAACGACGGCGAGCAACTTCGGGATGAACGACAGCGTCATTTCCTGGATCTGGGTCGCTGCCTGAAGCATGCCGATCGCGAGTCCGATCGCGAGCGCGGTAAGCAGGATGGGCGCTGCAAGCAGCACCGCAACCCAGAGCGCTTCCTGTCCGATCTCGACGACCATTTCGGGGGACATTCGATTCGACTCCGGGCTATACGAGGAAACTGCCAGCCAGCGTGGTCATGATCAGCGACCAGCCGTCGACGAGCACGAACAACATCAGCTTGAAAGGCAGCGAGATGATCAGCGGAGAAAGCATCACCATGCCCATTGACATGAGGACACTGGCGACCACCAGATCGATGATTAGAAACGGGATCAGAATCAGGAAACCGATCAGGAACGCGGTTTTCAGCTCACTGGTGACGAACGCGGGCACCAGGAGTGACATAGGGATCTCGTCAGCGCCGTTGAATCCGTCTCGGCCTGACATGTGTGTGAACATCAGCAGATCCTCCTGGCGCGTGTGCGCGAGCATGAACTCGCGTACCGGCTCGCGCGCGGCAAGCAACGCGTCTCCGGGTTCGAGCTCATCGGCCAGGTAAGGCGTAATGGCCTCGCTGTGCACCCGGTCGAACACCGGTGTCATCACGAACAGCGTCAGGAACAGCGCCAGTCCGAGCAGGATCTGGTTGCTTGGGGTTTGCTGTGTACCGAGCCCCTGGCGCAGGATCGCAAGCACAACGATGATCCGCGTGAATGCGGTCATCATGATGAGCGCCGCCGGCAACAGGCTCAGCAGAGTCATCAGGACCAGTATCTGCAGCGTCACCGAGTAGGTTCTACCGCCTCCCCCGTCGTCGGCGACAGTGAGCAGCTCAAGCGCCTGCTGCCCGGCGACTTCGGGTGTGTAAAGCCCGAGGACCAGAAGGGCCATGGCACTGATGAGCAGACGCGGCAGCATTACTGGCGCGCTCCAAGCGCGGCACGGAGCCGGCCGGCGAAACTGTCGTCGGTCACCGTCGCATCGACCGCATTGATGTTCTCGACAGGACGCTCGAGCACGTGCAGTGCCTGCACCCGTCCGGGCGCGACGCCGATAAGCACCTGCTCGTCACCGACGCGCACGAGCAGCACGCGCTCGCGGCCGCCCACCGGCAACGCGGACAGCACCTGTATCGCCCGACCTCGAGCCTGGCCGGCATTACCGAATCGGCGCACGAACCAGGCGAGCCCGAACATCAGCGCGAGCACGACGATCAGGCCCAGCACGCTTCGCCCCAGGGCGGCGCCACCGGAAAATCCTTCTCCGGTCAGGCGGGCCGGTGGCTCTCCGGCGAGCGCAGTCAGTGGACACACCAGCGCCAGAAACAGCAGCGCCCACAGGGTCGCCACATACCACCCGGTGCGTGGCCCCCGCGACTGCTCTTCCGATTCAGGCGACATGCTGTTCATCCGTACCTGGCTTTCCCCTGGAGACATTCGGGCACCGTTCAGCGCAGCTTGCGCACGCGCTCGTCCGGACTGACCACGTCGGTCAGGCGGATGCCGTACTTCTCGTTGATCACCACGACCTCGCCATGTGCGATCAGCGTGCCATTGACCAGGACGTCGAGCGGCTCACCGACCAGGCGCTCGAGTTCGACCACCGAGCCCTGGTTGAGCTGAAGCAACGTACGGATGGGCAATCGCGTGCGGCCGATTTCCATGCTGACAGTGACAGGAATATCGAGGATCATGCGCAGATTGGCGTCGTCTTCGACGGCAATGCTCTCCCTGTTCAGATCCGGTAGCGTCGCCCGCCGGGCTCCGTCAGCGCCGACTGCCTTATCGTTGTCCGCGTCACGCCCGGCAACCGATGGTTCGGCCGCGTTCGCGTCCACGCCTGAATTGGCAGCCGCCCCCGCCGGCGTATCACCCCACGCGGCGTCATCGCTGGGCTGTTGAGTCTGTTCGGGCATTTCATTTACTCCTGCGTTGATCCTGATCGTCGATTCCGGGCACGCGTTCGATGAGCTTTACGGCGCTGGTCCCATCGGCGGCCCCGTAGGTGCCGCGCCAAAGCGGAATACCTTCGACTTCCAGCGTGACGGCTTCAGGCATGTCTATGGGGATCACGTCGCCCGTGCGAAGATTCATCACCCTGCGCAGGCTCAGTTCGACCTCGGTGAGCGGGCAGCTGATGTCGACCAGTGCATCCTCGATTTCACGACGCATCGAGCGCAGCCAGCGCTCGTCGGCGTCGGAGCGGTCGCTCTGCACACCCGCGTGGAGAATTTCCCGGATCGGTTCGATCATCGAGTACGGCAACGTGACATGAAGGTTGCCCGCGCCACCATCGAGATCGACGCGAAAGTTTGATACGACGACCACCTCGGCCGGACTGACGATGTTTGCGAACTGGGGATTGACCTCGGAATTGATGTACTCGAATTCCACCGGGAGCACGGGGCGCCAGGCTTCCATCAGATCCTCGAAGGCACGCTTTAGGATCATGTGCACGACGCGCGTCTCGGTCGCTGTGAAATCCCGGCCCTCGATCTTGGCGTGGAAACGCCCGTCGCCGCCGAAGAAGTTATCGACGAGCATGAACACCAGGTGAGGATCGAAGACGAACAGTGCGGTACCGCGCAGCGGCTGCATGCGTACCAGGTTCAGGCTCGTCGGAACGTACAGGCTGTGCACGTACTCGGAGAACTTCACCATCTTCACCGCCTCGACAGAAATCTCGGCTGATCGGCGCAACATGTTGAACAGGTTGATGCGCAGATGGCGAGCAAAACGCTCGTTTATCATCTCGAGCGTGGGCATGCGTCCACGCACGATTCGTTCCTGGCTGGCAAGGTCTATCGAGCGCGGTTGACCGTCCGACTGCGTGTCGGCGGGCTCGGTTTCCACCGACCCTTCGTTCACGCCGTGCAGCAGCGCGTCGATTTCTTCCTGCGAAAGTACGTCGTCTCTGGGCATTACGTCGCGCTCACTGCATCACGAAACTGGTGAAGAAAACGTCTTCGATCTCGTGGTGGTTGGCGCGCTCCGCAAGCAGGTCGCGCACGATCTCTCGCGCCTCGATGCGAAGTGCTTCCTTGCCTTCACTCCCGATCAGGGTTTCGAACTCCTGATCGCTGAGCAGCATGAGGAGTTCATGACGGATTACCGGCATGTGTTCCTTGGCGGCATCGAGAGCGCGCGGCTCGTAGGCCATCAGCTCGAGCCCGGCCTGGAGGTAGCGCACCCGGCCAGCATCGCGGAAGTTCACGACCAGCTCGGGCTGGAGTGCCAGGTAGTGGGAGGTCGGCTTGCGGTCGGCGCGGTCGCCGCCATGCATGTCGTTGAGGTAGAACGCGCCGCCGCCGCCGCCCGCGCCAAGCACAAGCAGCAGGACCAGCATCAGACCCCAGCGGGATCCGCGCCTCGTCGTTGCCGGCACCTGATCACCCTTCTCCTTGTCGACTGCTGCCATCTGTGTATCCCGCGATTGAATCCCGGGAGATCAGAAGCAAGGGTCGTGCCATCACAAACTATAATATGAGATACAGAGAGTTACGTGGGTCCGACCCAGATTGGGAGCGGGTGGGTGACGGGGTTTTGACGGGTCAGGCGTAGAGGTCGACGAGACCGTGACCCTTGCCGGTCTGCTCGGGGCCAGGGTTGTCGGCAGGCACATCCGACGACTCCCCGGTGCCTGCCGAATCGGGATCGGTGTCGGCATGGGCTTCGTCGCCTCGGGCGCCTGAACCGATGTCGGCATCGGCGAGTTCAAGACCACCCTCGGCAAGGTATTCGCGCAGCCGCGGCAGCGCCTGCTCGAGCGCGTCGCGGACCTGTGAGCTCTGGCTGACGAAGTTCAGCGTCACCTGGTCGCCGTCCATGCGCAGGCGGATTTCGAGCGGACCGAGGCGTGGTGGATTGAGCGCGAGATCTGCGCGGGCGACACCCTCGCGAGCCATCCATGACACGCGTTCGGCGAGTCCCTGCCCCCACGCGGCGGTGCCCGGGGACTGCGTAAGCCCGGTCCCACCCGGAGCCTGTCCAGGGGTCGCGGCGGCCGCCGTCGCGCCAGATAGTGACTGCACACCACTCGCAGCCGCGGGTTGTCCCCACTGCCCCCCCAGCAGGTCCTGCAGCAGGACCGGTGCACCGGGCGGACGATCACCCGTACCCCGCTCGGTCGCACCGGAAAGCTGCAACCCCTGGAGCTCACCGTCGCTGCGCCGGCCTGGCTCGCCCCCGTCGAGCCAGGCGCGGTGCAGCGCCGCGAATGCCGCCGCGCCGCGGCCGGCCGGAAACGCATTGCCACCCGGCGGCAGAATCCTGCCGTCTGCACGGACATCCTCGGCAGGGCCGTAGCCGCCGGCGAACGCGAGCAGCGCCTCCAGCGCCTCGGCATCGAACGCGATGTCGACTGCATCATCCTTGGTGAGCGCAGGCACCGCCCCCGTTGCAACAACAGGCTCCGGCACCGGATCAACGGCAGTCGCGTAGGCCGCGAGCAGCCCGTCAAGCACACGATTGAAGTGCGCGAGCTGCCCGTCATCCCCATGACCGGACAAACCGAGTGCCTGCAGCGCGGCATCCAGAGCCTCGAGCTCCGCAACGGGAAGCGACCCGAGCGCTTCGGGCTGCCGCACGAGTCCTTGCAGCTGCTGCATTACCGGTGACAACGACATGCTGGTTTCCCTGTTCATATGGCTCCAGGCAGCAAGTTACGTGCCACCGTACCCGTTCCGTCAACCGACCCTGGATCTGGCGGCACGCTGCACGGAACGCTCATCGTCCTCGCGCTGGTCGGCGAGCAGCCGCTCGCGCTGCTCGGCAAGTCTCGCATCGTCCATCACGCGACTGAGCGCCTGCGCATGCTGGCGTTGTGCGAGCCAGTGCGCCCGCGTGGCCTCGAGCGACGCCCGCGCGCGGTTCACTACGGATTGCTGCTGACTGATCGCCTGCTGCAGCCGGACGATGAACAGCCGCGTCTCGCGGATGCCGCCGATCCCGCGCGATACCTCACCCTCCAGCGCATCGATGTACGACTGCCGGTAGCGCTCGAGTTCGGTGAGCTTGGCCAGCTGAGTGTCGAGCGTGGACTGCGCCGCGGTCAGCGCCTTGGCGGCGCGCTGCTCGCGATCATCGGCAAGCTGTGCGACCGGACGCAGCGTATCGGCGCGGGTCATCGCGCGTCACCCGCCGGTGGCCAGCGATCGGTGTCGGCCGACGACGACCCGGCAGCAATTGGTCCCTCACCGCCACCGTGCAAGTCGTAGCCCACCCCTTCCGGTTGCGTACAAAGCCGTGCCAGCGCCTCGGCGCTGGCGGCGTGCGAGACCGGCTCGTCCATGCTCTGCGTGAGAAACGCCTGCAGTCGCGGATACATCCGGATGGCCTCGTCAACCTCGGGATTGCTGCCACGCTGGTAGGCACCGATGTTGATCAGATCCTCCTGGCGCCGGTATGCCGAGTACAGTTTGCGGAACCGCCGCGCCGCGTTCTGCTGGGCTGTACTGGTCACCTGGTTCATCACGCGACTCACCGAAGCCTCCACGTCGATCGCCGGGTAACGCCCGCCCTCCGCGATACGCCGCGACAACACGATATGACCATCGAGAATGGCGCGCGCGGCATCGGCCACCGGATCATTGGTGTCATCGCCCTCGGCAAGCACGGTGTAGAACGCCGTAATCGAGCCGCCACTGTGTTCGTCGTTGCCGGCACGTTCGACCAGCTGTGGCAGGCGCGTGAATACCGACGGCGTATAGCCCCGCGTGGTCGGCGGTTCACCAATCGCGAGCCCGATCTCGCGCTGCGCCTGCGCGAAGCGTGTCAGCGAGTCCATCAGCAGCAGCACGTTCCTGCCACGGTCACGGAAGTACTCTGCCACCGAAGTCGCCAGCATTGCCCCCTGCATCCGCATCAGCGGCGAATGGTCTGCGGGGGTTGCGACGACCACCGCGCGTGCCATGCCCCCGGGTCCGAGCGTGGTCTGTACGAACTCGTTGACCTCGCGACCGCGCTCGCCCACGAGACCGACGACGATGATGTCGGCATCGGTGTAGCGGGTCATCATGCCCAGCAGCGAACTCTTGCCCACGCCACTGCCGGCGAACAGCCCCATACGCTGGCCGCGTCCCACGGTGAACAGTCCGTTGATCGCGCGCACGCCCACGTCGAGCGTGTCGCGTATGGGAAGGCGTCGCAGCGGGTTCACCGGTCGCCCCTGCAGCGGCATCCAGTCACCCGCCGGCACCAGCGACCGACCATCGAGCGCATGGCCGGCACCGTCGATCACCCGCCCAAGCAGGTGCGGTCCGACCTGGACTTCGGTTGCATGGCGCACCGGTACAACGCGCGCATGAGGGGTCAGTCCGCGCACGTCTCCGACTGGCATCAGGTAGATACGGTCGGCACCAAAGCCCACGGCCTCGGCGTCAACTGTGTGTCCACCTTCGCCAACGATACGGCATCGCCCGCCCACAGGAACCTGGCAGCCGGCCGCCTCGAGTGTCAGACCGACCATGCGCACGAGTCGGCCCGCCGCGACCATCGGCCGCACGGCCCCGGCATCGGCACGCGCTTTGGCAACGCGTGCCGCAATCCGCGCCCGGCGCGAGGCACGCACGGATCCAATGTCAGGCGATGCTGCCATCGGTCTCTCCTTTGCCCGCGTCGTCAGCGCCGATCCGACCGGCCCCGCCGGCTTCAGTGGCATGCAGGTCAAGCGATGCACGTGCGTCCCCCATTACCGCGGCAACCACCGCACCCAAGCGCGTTTCGAGCGTCGCATCCACCTCTGTATGCTCGGTGATCAGGCGTAGACCGCCACGCGTGATGGTCGGTTCTTCCAAAATGCGCCACGGCCGCTCGAGCTCGTCAAGGTGCAACAGCTCGCGCACAAGGCGTGCATCCTGAGGGTGAAGATGCAGCGTGATGCGTCGCTCGGACGACGGTAGCAGCGTCAATGCGTCGCGTACCACGCCGACGATCTGACCCGGATCTGCGCTGATCTCCCGACGCACGAGCTGGCGCGCGATAGCGGTCGCGAGCCCGGCGATCTCCTCGGCCAACTCGTCATCGAGATCGGCGAGCGGTCGCTCAATGTCGCCTAGCAGCGCCGCCAGCGTTTCGGCCTGCTGTTCCCGCTCAAGCACCGCCGCGCGCCGCCCCTCCTCCAGCCCACGCTGGTAGCCCTGCTCGCGTGCCTGCGCCTCGATACGTTCGAGCCGTTCGGCGGTGAGTGGCGACAGCGCACCATCGTTTTCCGGAGGCGATTCTCCAGCTGTACACGCGGCCTCGCCACATCCGGAAGACGAATCGGGATGACCGACGTCCGGCAACTGCCAGCGCGGCAGATCGCGTGCATGCTCCGCGTCGAGAATCTCCACAGTCGCGTGCGCGACGTGTCCGGCCCTGGTCATACGTATTGCTCGCTGCTCGCACCACCAATCGCGATCTCGCCCTCTTCGGCCAGTCGCCGCACGACCGACAGGATCTCTTTCTGCGCGGTTTCGACGTCACTGAGCTTGACGGGGCCCTTACTGTCTAGATCGTCACGCAGCATCTCCGACGCGCGCCTCGACATGTTGCGGAACACCTTCGCGCGGACTTTTTCCTCGGCCCCCTTGAGCGCAACAACGAGATTCTCTCCGGATACCTCGCGCAACAGGCGCTGGATCGCCGGGTCGTCGAGATCGACGAGATCGTCGAACGTGAACATCAGGTCCTGGATCTTCTGGCTGAGTCCCTCGTCATTGCCGGAGATCGTCTCCAGAATCACGCTTTCCGTACTCGAGTCCATGAAA
The DNA here is from genome assembly GCA_003567855.1 of Gammaproteobacteria bacterium. Lineage (GTDB taxonomy): Bacteria > Pseudomonadota > Gammaproteobacteria > Steroidobacterales > PWYM01 > PWYM01. The sequence continues at coordinate 32,850 of PWYM01000272.1, forward strand.
TTCAGGATGTTGGCAGCGCTCCTCAGCCCGCCCATGCTCGAGGACTTGACGTTCGTATTCACCGAGAACTGCGTCTCGAGGATCTGGTCGAGCTCATGCAGTGCGTGCGGCTGGATACCATCGAGTGTGGCAACACGCATCACCACGTCGGGCTGCACGCGATCTGGCAGGTAGCTCAGTGTTTCGGCGGCCTGGTCGGCATCGAGGTAGGACAGCACGATTGCGATGATCTGCGGGTGCTCGAGCCGGATGATCTCTGCGACCTGCCGCGGGTCCATCCATTTCAGCGCCTCAAGGCCCTTGGAGTCGCGACCGGTGAGAATCCGATCGATGAGATTGTTGGCCTTATCCTCGCCGAGCGCGTTGCGCAACACCTTGCGCACGTACTCATCGCTGCCCACACCGATCGCGGTCTGGTCCTCCGCCGCGTCGTTGAACTCCATCAGCACGCGACTGACATCACGCCTGCTCAGGCTGGGCATCGCCGCCATCGCGGTGCCGATCTTCTGCACCTCGCGCGGCCCCATGTGCTGGAGCACCTTGGCGGCGGCCTCCTCACCGATTGCCATCAGGAAGATCGCAGCCTTGCCGGTGCCGTCGAGTTCAGCCGTTGTCATTGTCGTCACTCTTCACCCAGGACTTGACTACCTGCGCGACTCGGCGCGGGTCCTCGTTGATCATCTTGTGGGCACTGTCGAGGCTGTTTCGATAAACGTCGTCGTTTACCCGTACGCCACCGCCTCGGGGATCACCATTGCCGGGTCCGGCCTGAGCACCGGGCGCACCCAGCGATGCGACCGCGGCCTGCTGTAGCGCATCGGTCGGCAGCGCGTCGGTAGGCAACGCGAGGCCGCCTGCACCGCCTGCGCCCTGCAGCTGCAGTGGTGCGCGAGCGAGCGAACGGATTGCCGGTCGGAGTGCACCGAATACCAGGATCAGCACCAGCAACCCGGCCAGCCCGTGGCGGATCAGCTCCTGGACCCAGGGCTCTTCCCACAATGGTGCGGGCGCAAACACCTCGCTGACCTCTTCGACGCGGAACGAGGTGTTGATCACATTGACGCTGTCACCGCGGGCCGCATCGAAACCGACCGCGTCGCGTACCAGGGCGGTGATGCGTTCGAGCTTCTGCTCGTCGAGCGGCACGCGATCAGTGGCACCCTCGGCGCCGGCCACTTCCTCGTGGTCGACGACGACGGCTACCGAAAGGCGGCGCAGGCTCGCCGGCGCCTCGCGGATGTGACTGACGGTTCGGTCGATCTCGAAATTGCGCGTCGCACGAACGCTGCTCCGTGTACTGGACGCTCCTCCACCATTCTCCGCCAACACGTCACCGGTCACGGCCTCGCCGTCCGCCGGCGGCTGGTTGGACAAGGCACCGGGCACTCCCTGCGGACCCGGCGCGGTGTTCTCGTCTTCCTGTATCTGTTCGCTGCGTAACACGCGCCGATCGGGATCGTAGGCCTCCTCGGTACGTTCGATCTGCGTGAAGTCGACAGCGGCGGTAACCTGAGCGCGCACGGCATCGGCGCCGAGCACTGGCGTCAGGATGTCGAGGATGCGCTGTACGTACGCTTTCTCGAGGCGTTCCTGGTATTCGAGGTGACGGTCGGAAAGACCCGAGCGTGCATCGTCGGCCTGCTGGGACAGCAGTCGCCCGTTGTGGTCGACCACCGACACGCGCTCGGCGACCAGTTCGGGCACGCTTGAGGCGACCAGGTGCACCATCCCGGCGACCTGCGCGTCGTCGAGGCGTCGGCCCGGATGCACGCTGATGACCACCGACGCGCTCGGCTGCGACTGCTCGCGGATGAACACGGACTGGCGCGGCAGTGCGAGGTGCACGCGTGCGGCCTCGACGCTGCTGAGACTGGTGATCGAGCGGGCGAGCTCACCTTCGAGCGCGCGGTGATAGCGCGCATTTTCCATGAGCCGGCTGGTCGTGATGCCCTGCGATTCCTCGAGGATCTCGAAGCCGATGCCCGAATCGCGCGGTACGCCCTCGGTCGCGAGCAGTAGCCGGGCCTGGTGCAGGTCGGTAGACGGAACCTGCAGCGCACCACTGGCCGGATCGAGGCGGTGGCGCACGCCCTCGCCCTGCAGCACTTCGACCGCGCGCGCGGCCTCGCGCCCCTCCAGTCCCGACAGCAAGGTGACGTAGTTCGGCCTGAGCCCCCACAGCACCACCGTGACGATCACCGCGACGAGCAGTCCGACGGTGACCAGCAGGCCGATCTGGCGCTGTACCGGCAGCTTCGTGAACGCCTCGAAGCGAGTGCGTATCGTGTCCGTTTGCGACATGACCCCAGCAAACTCCCTGAGCAGGTCAGACCTGCATGTTCATGATTTCCTGGTACGCAGAAAGCAGCTTGTTGCGCACCTGAACCGTGGCCTCGAAGCCCAGCGAGGCCTTCTGCCCGGCGAGCATCACCTGCGACAGGCTGACCTGTGGGTCGCCGAGCTGGAATGCGGTCGCGAGCTCCGCTGATTTCTGCTGCGTGTCGTTCACCTGTTGCAGCGACTGCTGCAGCGTACGTGCGAAATCGGCGGAGGCCCCGCCCTCGGCGGCCTGCGCGCCGTTACTGGCGCTGCCCGACGCGGTGGCCGACAGCCGGCGCATTTCGTTCAGGACCTGCTGGATCTGCATGTCACTCATCGGCGGTGCTCCATCGTGGTCTCGCGTTACCCTGTTTCAGCTTGCTGCGATTTACCGGCTCACGGAATCGCGATACCGGTCTCGCGCATGCGCGCAAGCTTGTAGCGCAGCGTGCGCGGGCTGATCCCGAGCCTCGCCGCGGCGTGTTTTCTGCACCCACGCTCCACACGCAGTGCGTCGAGGATCAGCCTGTCCTCGGTGTCGCGCAGCCGTCCGCCGAGGGGTGCGCCGCTATCGCCCGGAGCCGCGTCACTGGACCACGTCGTCTCACCGCGTGCCGGGATGCCCTGAAGGTCCTCGAAACCGAGATCCGAGGCCTCGATGGAGGTACCCAGACCCAGCACGATCGCGCGCTGGATCACGTTCTCGAGTTCGCGAACGTTGCCGGGCCAGTCATGTTCGGCAAGGCGCCTCTCGGCACAATCGCCGAGCCGCATCGAATCACCGCCGTGACGGGCGAGCAGCGCCCGAGCGAGCGGTGCGATGTCGCCGGGCCGCTCGCGCAGCGCCGGCACATGCAACGGCAGCACGTTGAGCCGATAATAGAGATCCTCTCGAACGTAGCCGTCGGTCACCGCCTCGCGCAAGTCACGGTTGCTGGTCGCGAGTACCCGCACGTCCAGGGCGATCCCGCGCCGACCGCCAAGGCGCTCGACCTCCTTCTCCTGGAGCACGCGCAGAATCTTCGCCTGCAGGCCGATGTCCATCTCGGTGATCTCGTCAAGCAACAGCGTGCCGCCCTGTGCCTGTTCGAATTTGCCGGCACGCGCCTCGGTGGCGCCGGTGTAGGCGCCCTTCTCGAAACCGAACAGGATCGCTTCGAGCATCTGCTCGGGAATCGCCGCGCAGTTCACCGCCAAGAACGGCCCCTCGCCGCGCGCCGATGCCGCGTGCACGAAGCGGGCGTAGCACTCCTTGCCGACGCCCGACTCGCCGGTGATCATCACCGTCGCATCGGATCCGGCGACGCGGTGGGCGAGCTGCAGCGTACGCCGGCTCACAGGATCATCGACCACCGGCCGGGCCCGGTGTAACCGCCCGGCGACGGCCACGACGTGCGCGGCCGCGGTGCGTTCATCCTCGTCCAGCGGGTAGAGTTCGGCACCGCGCAGATCGGCGACCGCGGCAGTGTCGCCGCCGACCGCGATCAGCGCACCGGGGGCCGCAGCCCCCAAAGCCCGCAGCGCCGCCACGGGTTCCCCCGGCAGCAGCCCCGCGTCGACGATCACCGCCGCCGGCTGCGCGGCCCGTGCCGCACCGATCAGTGCTGCCCAGTCCGTGACCGGCGTCGGCACCAGGCCGCCGTCGACCAGGGCGCGCGCCAATCCGGTGTCGGCCGACACTGACGGCCAGAGCATGTGCACCTCGGGATGCATCGGAAAAGGTCTCTCCCGCCCCGAAGTTCGGGGCCTGCTTACTCGCAGCAGAGAGATACAAAAAGCGTGCCGTTATCTATTTTTATTGACTTAACAGCAGCTTGGGAGTACTGACGCTTCGCTGGCGCCGCTGGCGGGTCAAATTTCTGACGCCGCCGTCTCGTCGCGCTGGATGCCGAACTTGCGCATCTTCTCGACCAGCGTCGTGCGCCGCATGCCGAGCAGCTTCGCCGCTTTGGCGACGACGCCGCCTGTCTCATCCAGCGCCTGGCGGATCATGCTCGACTCCAGTCCCGACAGGTATTCGCGAAGGTCAAGTCCGTCACCGGGCAGCCGCCAGGCGCCGGCGACAGCCTCCTGCGGCTGCGGCAACGGTGCCGGCGGCAGCTCGTGGAGTTCGTCGTCGCTGGCCAGCGCCCTGAAGCCCCCGGGCAGCTGCGCAGGACTCACGGTCTCGCCCTGGTGGAGGATGGACAATCGCTCGACCAGGTTCGCCAGTTCGCGCACGTTACCGGGCCAGTCGTAGCGCTCGAGAACCCGCAGCGTCGCTGGCGACACACGCACCGAACCGCGTCCCTCGGCCTCGAGTCGGCCGACGAGCTCGTTGATCAGCAGCGGCAGGTCCTCGGCGCGCTCGCGCAACGCCGGTGTCTCGAGCGGGAAGACGTTCAGCCGGTAGTAGAGATCCGATCGGAAGCGCTCATCTTCCACCATCTTCGGCAGGTCCCGGTGAGTCGCGGCGATGATGCGCACATCGGCTTCGATTGCGCGCGTGCTCCCCAGGCGCTCGAAGCGGCGTTCCTGCAGCACGCGAAGCAGCTTGACCTGCATCGGCTGAGGCATGTCGCCAATCTCGTCGAGGAACAACGTTCCGCCCTGGGCCATCTCGAACCGGCCCTTGCGGGCGGTCACCGCGCCCGTGAATGCGCCCTTTTCGTGCCCGAACAACTCGCTCTCGAGCAGTTCGCCAGGTATCGCGCCGCAATTGACCGCGACGAACGGGCCCTCACGACGCGCGGACTGCCAGTGGATGTTGCGCGCGATGACTTCCTTGCCGGTGCCCGTCTCGCCTAGCACGAGTACGGTGGCGTCAGTGGGTGCGACCTGCGAGATCATCGTGCGCAGATCGCGGATCGACTCGCTGCGCCCGATCAGCGCACGAAAGAGTTCCGGGTTGCGATGGACAGGTGTGCCGTCTTCTTCCGACAGGGCGGCCTCGACCGCCACGCTGAGCCGTGCCTCAAGCCGGTCGCCGCCAGCCCATCCAAGTCGCGAGACCACCTGGTCGGCATGGCTGCGCGGCAGGCGTGCGACCTGTTCGTCCAGGTCGAGCGCGACCACCCGCAGATTCGGATCCCACTTCAGAAGCTCATGCAGCGCGCGGCCGGAGCTGTCGGGACATGCCCCGGCGTGGATGACCGCGGCGGCAAAACGCGTGCCGGACTCGGCATATTCTTCCCAGGATTCCGGAGTCGCGACGACCACGGGCAGGTCACCGGTCGCCGCGAGCCCGTCGATGGTATCGGCCAGTCCATTGTCGTCGGCGATCACCAGCAGGCTGCGCTGCCTTTCGTCCTTGTCGGCGGCCTCATTGGCGCTTCGGATCCCTGCTGTCGACATGTATGCGCGTTCCCTATACAACGTCGCGACGCCCCCCGGGGGCGCCAGTCACCGCCGCCCCATCACTGGGCGAGAGGCCCGTCGCCTATTTGCGATGGATGGATGCTACCACCGCTGTGCTGCCCTGTTGTGCGCTGGATCACGATCAAGCCACCGAATCAGCGCTCCAGCACCGGTACACCCCCAGGCGTCCACGATGCGGACTGACTCAGTGCTTCTCCCGCTGCCGCGCGACCTGCCGGCGGTGGCGGCGAAACACAAGCTTGTCGAGCTCGCTGCGCATTGCCGTGGTCATTCCATGAAAGAATAGTGAAACACGCCATGCACTGGCATCGGGCTCACATGCATCGACCACGCCGAACAACTGCAGCGGGGTCGGGTACAGCCCGCTGAGGTAGAGATCGACGGCTACCTGGCTGCCCGCTTCGATCGACACCGGCAACTGCAGCTGCATGCCGCGCGAGTTGTAGACCACGGGTAACGCATCGGGCAGCGCCTGCTGCGCCTCCACCAGCCGTGCAACAAGATTCAGAAGCAGGCCCACGCGCGCCTCGAGACGCTGGAAGTCCTCTCCGTGGCGTTCGTGGTCATCACCATGCGTCGCCGGCAGCGCGTCCATGGCGACCAGCGCTCGAAGTAGTACCTCGTTGCTGGTGTTGATGCGCTCCAGCCGCGCTTCCGCAGGCCACGCTTCGAGCTCACGCGCCCCCACCGGCAGCTCGTCCCCGCACGCGATGCGGCCGTCGATATTCAGTACGTCGCCTGGCACTGTGGTCCTCTCGCGTCCAGGGGCGTCAGTCCGTGCCCGCCAGTGCCCCGGCCGTATAGGCATGGGCCGCGCGCTGGCCGCGACGGTGATGATCGAGCCTGGCCTGCAGCGCATCGCGCGACGACTCCACTTTATCCGCGAGGTACAGGCAACGGGCACGAAGCCCTTCGAGCATTGCGCGCGCCTCGACGGATTCGAACTCGGACTGCAGCAGCGACCCGAGACCCTCGACGGTGGTCATCGCCGCGTCCCATTCACCGTCGGCGAGCTGACGCTCGAGCATTGCCAACCGCGCGGTGCCGGTGTGCTCCGAGTGGCTCATCCCCGCTGCACCGCCGCGGCATCCGTACCCGCCTGCCGGAATTCCAGCGGAATCGCGTCCCACGCGTCCTTGATCTCGCCCAGCAGCGTGGACACCTCATCCAGCGGCTCAGGCTGATTTCGCAGGTTCGCCTCGAGCAGACGGCGATTCATGTAAGCGTAGAGCAGTTCGAGATTCGCCGCGAGTTCGCCGCCCTGCTCCGCATCCAGACTGATGCGCAGTCCCTCGATGATGTCTATGGCCTTGCCGATGAGCTGACCCTTGCGCGCCGTGTCGCCGCGGCCCATCGCCGCGCGTGCGAGCGCGATACGCGACAGCGCGCCTTCCATCAGCAGCCGGATCAGCTGGTGCGGGTTGGCTTCGTGCACCTCGGAGTGCAATCCCACCTGCTGGTAGGCCTGTGCGGCGTGTCCGTATCCCCGTGAATTCATCATCCCGTGCTCCCGTTGCGGTCAGCGCTTACGGTTGTTGAGGCCCGCGAGCTGCTGGTCGAGAAATTCGCTCGCCGAACGCAATTCGGCCACGATCGCGTCCATTGCGCTGAACTGCCTGCGGGTACGATCTTCGAATCGCTCCATGCGTGCGTCGAGTTGCTCTTGCTGGCGCTCGATCGCGCGCAGCTGGTTGCGGATGCTGTCGCTGCGACTCGCGAGCAGCCCGCCGCTCTCCGCAAACCCCCGCACCCGTTCGGTCATGCTGGTACCGAAACCGTTGAGCACGCCCATCACGCCCTCCAGATCGGCATCGATGCGCTCTTCAAGCGCCCCGCGGTCGAAGGACAGTGTTCCGTCTGCAGTGGTCCGCACGCCCAGGTTGACCATGAACCGAGTGGTTCCCTCCGCCATTGCCGAACTGCCAAGCACGCCACTCAGTGAGGAGGCGATCCCCCGCAGCACCGCATCGCCCATCATCGGGCCTGCTTCCTGACGCTCGGCGTCGAAGCGGGTCAGCTCGTTGATCGAGGTGATCACCGCGTTGTAGCGCTCGACGAACGACTCTACGCCGTCAGCGATTGCGTCGCGGTCGAGCCCCACCTCCACGGTGGTAGCCTCGCCGGGCGGCGTGGTGTTTCGAAGATCGAGTGTCAATCCGGGCAGCACGTTGTCGAGCTGGTTGCTCGCCGACGTCACGGTCAGACCGTTGATCACGACCTCGGCGTCATCCGGGGCCACGGTTTCGGTCATCGCGGCATTGCCGAGCCGCGGGTCCAGGTCGCCCGCGGCTTCCAGCGATATGCGCTGATCTGCCCCCGTACGCTGCCCGTTCAGCAGCAGCCGGGTTCCGCTCGCATCATTGACGAGCGTGGCCTGTATACCGAGATCGGCTGCATTGATCGCGTCGCGCACTTCCCTGAGTGTGGCACCCGGCTCGAACTCCAGGGTCGTCGTGGCCCCGTTGCCGAGGCCGAGTGTCAGGCTGCCGGCGCCGACATCGGCGCCAGGGTCGGTAAAGGCATCACTCGCCAGCGAATGCGCGGCTGCGAGTGCATTCACGGCTACCGTGTAGCGCCCCGCATCTGCATCGGCCGTGGTCCGCACGCCCAGCGCCTGCTCGTTGCCGACCGAGGCGGTTCGACCTTCCTGTGCGGCTCCGAGACGCGTGGCCTCAGACTGCAGGTCTTCAAGCGCCGCCCTGATGGACCCGAACCCGGAGAGCTGCACCTCGAGACGTTCCTGATTGCGATCGAGACGCTGCTGTGCCGGTTTACGTTCGGCGGCGACGAGCTCGTCGACGAGGTTGGCCAGGTCGAGTCCGGATCCGACTCCAAGGCTACTGATCACCGACATCGTGCCACCCCTGCGGCTGCTTCACTTATATCAAGATGGGGTGCCGGCACACGTCCGACACCCCGCCCGTATCCCAGTCCGGGTGAACAGGGTGGACCGACGCTTGGGCCCGGCCCACCCCGCGACCGCCCCCGCATTCGGGGCGGTCGACCTCACCCGTCTCCTTACTGCAGGAGACCCAGCACGCTCTGCGGCACCGCGTTGGCCTGCGAGAGCATCGACACGCCTGCCTGCTGCAGGATCTGGGCCCGGGTCAGCTCGGCGGTTTCCGCCGCGAAGTCCGCATCCATGATCCGCGACCGCGAGGCCGAAAGGTTCTCGGTCGCCGTCGACAGGTTGGCGATGACCGACTCGAAGCGGTTCTGGATCGCGCCGAACTCGCTGCGCAGATCGCTGACCGCGGTCAAGGCGGCATCGACACGGAGGATTGCATCATCGGCGTCCGAGGCCGTCTTGACGCTGACCGAGTTCAGGCTGCCATCGAGCTCCGCAGTTCCGGTGAACAACGCGCCGACGACCGCACCGCCGCCCCCGAAGGTGATGTCCTCAGAAGCCCGGATCGAGAGCTCCGCTCCGTCAATGGAGACGGTCACGCCCCCGGCCGCAGCGCTGATCGCATCGGCGAGGTCCTGCAGCGTATCGAACTCACCAGACACCGAGACCGCCGAAGCGTCACCGACCTGGATCGTCAGCGCGTCACCCGACGCGATCGTCAGGGCCTGCACCGAGACCCCGCCACCCGTGCCGGTCGTCACGTTGACGAACTGACCCTCGGCATTCACGTAGGTGCCCGCAGACGTCTCGTCCAGGGTGAAGTCGGCGGTGGCCGACGCGATCTGGCCAAGATCACCAGCGCGGGCGCTGGTGTCCAGCGTGACGGAAATCGTCTCGCCGACGTTCGCACCGACCTGGAACGCCGCAGTGCCGAAGTTGCCGTCGAGGACCTTCTGACCGTTGAACGCCGTCTGGTTGGCGATGCGGTCGATCTCGGCAATGCGCTGCTGGACTTCCTGGTCAAGCGCCGCACGGTCGCTCTCGCTGTTGGTCGCGTTGCGCGCCTGCACCGCGAGTTCTCGAATGCGCTGCAGGTTGTTCGACACCTCCTGCAGTGCACCCTCGGAGGTCTGCGACAGCGAGATGCCGTCGTTGGCGTTTCGTACGGCCTGGTTCATGCCGCGAATCTGCGTCGTGAAGCGCTCGGAAATTGCGAGACCAGCCGCATCATCCTTGGCGCTGTTGATGCGCAGGCCCGACGACAGCCGCTCCAGAGAGGTCGCGAGCGCGCCCTGGGAGGAGCTGAGGTTGCGCTGAGCGTTCAGCGACATCACGTTCGTATTGATCACTTGAGACACGTCTAAATCTCCTTGAAGAGAGCCCCTGGTCCGACCCGCCGCACCGTGCGGCGGTTGGTCCCGGCGGCTGATTGCTACCGCTTCCGAGTGGGTTAACGGCGCACGTCAGCCGGACTTGAGTGCGGATGCGGGATTTGTGACCGGGGTCTCATCCGGTGCTCTCATAGCAGACTCGGGCCGCACGCTCGAGTGCATGCTCGAATCGAGGACGCTGCGCCGCGTAGTACTCGCCGATGCGCCCGAAGCCGGAGTTCACGCGGCTGCGAACGCTGCTGCTGCCGGCCAGACCCACGATGCCGGGACCCGCGTCTAGACCGTGCTCGTTACCGCAGGCCGGGTCCCAGGCAAGCCCGTGTGCTGCGAGTACCGATGTCACTGTCGCGTCCGGATCGGCGACCATCTGCTCGTAACGCACGAGGCTCACGCGGTCCGGAAAAACCTCTGCCCAGTGTGCTGCTATTCGTCGGCTCACGGTGACCCAGTGCGCGATGGCATCGATGTCCCAGGCGAGGGGTTGTTTCTTCTCGAACCACTTCAGGTAGATCGCAAGCGCACTGTCGACCGGGTCGCGTTCACACAGCACCAGACGTGTCGCCGGATTCAACAGCATGATCGTGCCGGCGTGCAGCAGGTAACCGGGATGGGTGAGCAGGTAGCTTGCGACGTCGTGACACACCGGGTCACCCCAGTTCGCATCGAGGCGCTCGGCGAGATGTTCGAAGGCGCCGGCATCGAGCATCCGCAGGGATTCCGGATAGCCCCTGTAGAGCCCCTTCACACTACGCGCGAGCGTCTCGTGGACCGTGTCGAGTTCCCCATAGCTCACCAGCGATCGATGCGCCTCCAACGGGCCCTCGAGCAGCGACTTGCCCGAACGGGGAGTGCCGACAATCAGCGTGAGGCCACGCCGCCGGGCACAATGGCCCGACAAGGCATCAATGAAATCGGGCGTAAAGACGTCTGTCATGCGCCGCGCATGGGCATGAAGCTGCTGACGTGCCGGTACACCGCGGGACCTGTCGACCCCGGCGCGCAGCCGATTGCCGGCTTCAAACGCACGGAAAGCGCTTTCCGGATCGCCCGCGTCTTCGAGCATCTTGCCGAGTGCAAACTGGAGCTGCGCACGTTCGCGCGCGCCCAGACCGCGCTGTCTGAGCAGTCTCCGGATTCGGTCGACCTCGGGCGCACCGCGCGGGAAATGGCGGACCTGGCTGTAGCGCTGCCATACGCGCGGCTGTGAAGGATTCCCGCCAAGCAGCGCGGCGAACACCTCCGCCGCCTCGGCGGCGCGACCGAGTCCGTTGAGAACGACCGCGTAGTCCTCCAGCGTCTGCTCGCGACTGCCATCCACACGCAGCGATTCTCGTAGTGCGGCAGCCGCTGCCTCGGGACGTCCGAGCTCGAAAAGCACGCCGCCGAGCATGCTCAGGACCTCCGGGTCATCATGGCCCGCATCACGCGCCGCCGCGAGATAGCGCAGCGCCGTGTTGTGCAGCCGGGCAGCACTCGCCATCGCCCCCATCAGCTTGAGCGCGCTGATGTTGCGTGGTTCGACACGAAGCACCTCCTTGCAGAGACGCTCGGCCTCGGCAACGCGTCCGGCACGGCGCGCCTGCTCCGCTGCGCGCAGCCGACCGCTGTTACCCACCCCTCCGCGGGCAGCTGCCGATCCCACCGGTGACTGAACGACTGCAGGGCCGTGTCTCATGACTGTGTCTCCATCCATGTTCCTCAGCGCAGGAAGTCGAAAAGCGACAGGCGGCTGACCTGTGCGTACGACTGCTGCGCCGCCTGCAGCGCCGTCAACTGCTGGTTGAAGCGGCTGATCGCCTCGGCGTAGTCGACGTCGCGCACCTCCGACAGCGTGGTCTGAAGCTGCAGCAGGTGGTCGGCGTTGATGCTCCGCTGGGTCTCGATCGCGCCAAGTCGCGCGCCAACCGTCGAGCGCGTATCGGCGACCTTCGCCAGCGCCTGGTCTATACCCTGCAGCACCGCTGCGAGCTCATTGTTCATCCGTGCACGCGCCGGCCCGCCCGCAGTGTCGGATCGAAGCGCATCAATCGCGCGGCGGTAAACTTCGAATACAGAGTCCTCACCGGCAGGCCTGACCTCGAAGCGGTCACCGTCGGCCGGCCTGCCCGACAGGCTCACGCTGACACCCGAAAACTCGATCGTCGCGTCCGGCTGATAGACGCCCGTCGCGACCACGTCGCCGGCGCTGTCGTACACCGTCCAGGCGTCCTCAGGCGCGATTTCGATCGCGTACGTGTCGTCGGTCCACGCACCGGGGTTGCTCACGCTGCTCACACCTATGCGTCCTTCACCGCTGTTGCCGGGGTCACCACGCACCTCGAACGTGCCATTGCCTGCTGGAATGCCCATGAACACGTCGCCACCCGACTCACCGATCGAGAGCTGACGGACCGGGCTGATCTGCAGCGATCTCGTCCGGCCGTCGCCGTTGAACGTCACGCCGCCATCCGCATCCCGCGTAAACGGCCGCGTCAGCGAGTTCAGTCCGCCGAAGATGTATTCTCCATTGGCGTTCCGCGTATTCGCGATGTCCTTGACCTCGGCGAGCAGCTGTTCGACTTCTACCGCGATCGAGCGGCGCGACTCGGTCGTCTGACTCGCGTTGTTTGCCTGCAGTACGAGCTCGCGGATTCGCTGCATGTTGTTGCCGACCTGGTCGAGCGCGCCCTCGGTGGCCTGGAGGCGGAATTCGGCACGGTCGGCGTTTTTCTGGTATTGCTCGACCGCGTCGATCGCCTCCCGGTACTGAAGCATCTGCACGGCACCGGACGGGTCGTCGGACGGGGAATTGATGCGTTGCCCGGTAGCGAGCTGCTGCTGCGTCTTCATGAGATCGGATTGGCCACGCGTCATCGCATCGAGGCCGGCATTGAAGATCTGGGTGGTCGAGATGCGCATTGTCTATCTCCTGAACGCGCCGAGCAGGGAATCAAACATCTCGTTGCTGACCGCGATCACGCGGGCCGCGGCCTGGTAGGCCTGCTGGTAACGGATGAGGTTTGCGGCCTCCTCGTCGAGGTTCACGCCGGATATGGCCTCGCGCTGCGCAAGCGCCTCGTTGTGCAGCCGCTTGGAGGCGTCGGCGGCGATGCCAGCCTGGCGCGTGCGCACCCCGACATCGGCGACGAGTTCCGAGTAAGCCTCGGCCGCCGAGCTCGAACCGCCGTTGAGCGTCCGGAGCTGGCGCACGTCGGCAAGGCGGAGCGCGTTGCGGTTATCGCCCGGTGCGCTGGTGTTGCCCGAGACTGTGAACGCGTCACCGTCTGCAGGCGTACCCCTGATCTCCACCCGCCAGCCATTGTGCTCGATCGCCGTCGGTCCGTTGGGGACACGCGCGAAATCGACGCCCCCTACGTTGAAGGTGTCAGTGGCGGCGTCGTAGGCGATCTGCGCCGGGATCAAGAGCTCACCGGCGGCACCATCGACGACCCGCGCCTCGCCGATGACCGCATCCCCTGTATTGTCATTGCTGGCGACACCGTCGAGAGCCGATGCCGCTGCGACGCGGCGAGGATCGACAACCACGGGCGTGAGCGCCGCCGCGGCATCACGGAAGGGTTCCACCGTAAAACGATCGCCGCTCACCGCGCCGCTGACACCCGCGGTGTCGATGCGCAGTCCGTCGACCTCGAGGCTGTCGCCCGGCGTGATGCTGCCCACGGCCTGGCCATCGCTGCTGCGGCGCACGCGCCATTCACTGCCGTCGAAGCGAAGCTCGTACGCGGTCGCGCGGGCCTCGCCGAGGTCGAGCAGTTCGGCGTCGGGCGTCCCGGTCGCGGCGTTGGTTGGATGGTCGCTGACAGCGATGTCTGGCACGTCGAAGAACGCACCGCCCGGGTTACCCTCCAGGTCCACGCCCTGCGCGTGTGCGGCATTGAAATCATTGGCCAGCGCGACGGCGATGCGGCCCAGCGTGTCCTGCGTCTGGTCGAGCAGCTCGTTGCGTACCGAAACCAGGCCGCCCACACGTCCGCCGGTGAGCTGCGCCGTAATCGGCACGACAGTTCCGCCCGAGACATAGCCGATCCCGACCGGTACGCCGTCGCTGCCGGTATTCATTGCACGCAGCTCCGTGGCCTTGCCGCCGACGACAAGGCTCTGGCCGTTGCCGACGAACACGTTCATGGACCCGTCGTCCTGCATCACGGTATTGACGGATACAAGCTCCGAGAGCTCGCGCAGCTTCGCGTCGCGCTGGTCCAGCAGATCGGCCGACGCGCGGTCCGAGCCAACGCGGGCGATTTCGGTATTCAGCCGCGCGATGCTGTCGGCCAGCCCGTTGATCTCGTCGACGGTGGTCTTGAGCTGCCCGTCGACGATCGAGCGCTGCTGCTCTATACGGTCATGAAGATAGCCGAAGCGGTCGGCCAGCGTCTGTGCCTCGCTGAGCAGCACCTGGCGCGCGGCGGTGGATGTGGGGTCGTTGGCCACTTCCTCTACCGCAGCGAAGAAATCGCTGAGCGCCGGTGAAAGGCCTGCGTCGGGATCGGCGAGCAGATTGTCCAGACGCTGCGCGAAGTCCCTGTACACCGAGTGCTTCGCCGACTCCGAGGTGCTGTCCATGAGTCTCAGGTTCACGAACTGGTCAGCGATGCGCTCGACCCCGGTCATCTTGACGCCACGGCCCACGCTGCCTACGCCGCTGGTGAGCGGTACCTGCGAACTGAGGCCCAGCCGCTGGCGGCTGTAGTCCTCGTTGCCGACGTTGGCAATATTGTGTCCGGTCACGTCCAGCGAGCGCTGGTAGGCCATCAGCGCTGACTTGCCTATGCCGAATATTCCACCCATGTCCATGATCCCCGGCCGGGGTCACCGGCCCTCGTTATCGTGTCGCGGCGTCAGCCACGTTCCGGGGTCGCCGACCGCTGACCGGCGGTCAGCACGTCGTGGCGCCCGCCCGCATCACGATGACCCGGCAGACCACGCTCGACGATACCCATGATCTTGTCGGCGTAGCGCGGATCGGTCGCGTAGCCCCCCTGCTGAAGCCCGTCGAGGAACCCCCGCGGCTCCGCTGCGCGCTCGAGCGCCGGCCGGTAGCGCGGCAGGCGCTCGAGCAGCGCCGCATAGTCGTCGAAACTCTCGGCGAGTCCGTCGTACACGCGGAACTCGGCGCGCTCGCGCCGCGCCACGCCGTCGCGGTACTCGAGCGTCGGCACGCTGACACGCGCGCCCTGCCACTCGCTGCCGGTCTTGACGCCGAACAGGTTGAAGCTCGGTTGGCCGTTACGGCCCGGCATCATGTGCTGGCCCCAGCCGGTCTCCAGCGCGGCCTGCGCGACCAGCACCTCTGGCGCGACGCCGAGGCGCGCGCCGGCGCGACGCGCGTGCGGCATCAGCGCATCAACGAACGCCTCGGGCGTCGCCGGCGGCCAGTCGACGCCGCCGGCGGCCTCGCCTTCACCGCCGACCTCGACCTCGTGCAGTGCCTCGATGGCCTCATCGTCGTCCCCGTCGACCGCCAACGGCACGACGCCGGTTGCGATCGCGGCGGCCAGGCGTGCCTGCTGTTCGGGGTCGATACGTGTGGTCGCATCCACGGCACGCACTCCCCCGCGCCGCACGGGCATCGCGAGTTCGCGTTCACCTTCGGGCCCGCCCGATCGGCTTCCAACCTCGCCACCCGCGATCGCCGCGCCCGGCGGAATACCGAGGTGTCGATGCAACGAATCGGCCAGCCCTATACCCCCTGCCCGGCTCATCTGCTCGGCAATGCGCTGGTCGAACATCTGGTGGTAGAGATCCGACTGCGCGCTGTCGAACAGGCCACCGCCAAATGACTGACTGCGGCGCATCTCGCCGAGCACCATCTGGATGAACAGTGCCTCGAACTGGACCGCGGCCTCCTTGGCGGCATCGGCAGAACCGTTGCGCGCAGCCAGCCGCAGCGCCGACAGGTCACCCTCGCCGGCGCGGTGCATCATCGCGGTGGTTTCGAAGCCGCTGCGCATCGTCGATCTAGATCACGATCAGTTCGGCGCGCAGCGCGCCAGCCTGGTGCAAGGCCTCCAGGATCGCGATCAGGTCACCCGGCGCGGCACCGACCTGGTTGACCGCCTGCACGATCTCGTCAAGGCTTGTGCCGGGGCCGAACGGGAACATGCGTCCCTCGCCTTCGCGCACGTCGATCTCGCTGTCGGGAATGATTGCGGTCTCGCCGTCCGAGAACGGTGCCGGCTGCACGACGCCGAAGCGTTCGCTGATCGTCACCGCAAGTCCGCCGTGCGACACCGCCGACGGCAGCACGCGCACGTTGCCGCCCATCACGATCGTGCCGGTACGGGAATTGACGATCACGCGCGCCGGCTGCTCTCCGGGTTCGACGCGGATGTTCTCGAGCACCGACACGAAGCTCACGCGCTGGTCGGGGTCGACCGGGGCGCGCACGCGCACCGAGGTCGCATCGCGCGCGCGGGCCATGTCGGGGCCGAGTTCGGTGTTGATCGCCTCGACCAGCCGGTGCGCGGTCGTGAAGTCGGCGCGGCGCAGGTTCAGCGTGACGGTGTCGCCATGCGCGAAGGAACTGGGCACCTCGCGCTCGACGCTCGCCCCTGAGGGAATACGCCCTACGCTCGGCACGTTCAGGGTCACCGACGAGCCGTCGCGCCCCTCCACGCCGAACCCGCCGACGACGAGGTTGCCCTGCGCCATTGCGTAGACCTCACCGTCGGCGCCCCGCAGCGGTGTCATCAGCAGTGAACCGCCTCGCAGGCTGCGCGCGTTGCCGATCGACGAGACGGTGATGTCGATCTGCTGGCCGGGCTTGGCGAAGGGCGGGAGCTCGGCGTGCACCATCACCGCGGCGACGTTGCGAAGTTGCAGGTTCGTGCCCGGAGGCACCGTGACGCCAAGCTGACCCAGCATGTTCTGCAGGCTCTGGGACGTGAATGGCGCCTGGTTCGTCTGGTCGCCGCTGCCATCGAGCCCGACGACCAGCCCGTAGCCGACAACCTGGTTGCTGCGTACGCCAGCAACCTGCGCGAGATCACGGACGCGTTCGCCGGCACCGTTGTCGCCGTTACCGCTCTGCGTCCACGCAAGCGTCGGAAACACCAGTGCGGCTAGCAGCAGCAGCGTCACGCGCCGCATCGGGGAAGTCATGATCATATCGGCTCTGCTCCCGGCCTAGAACGGCCACCAGCCGCTGTTGAAAAAGCGACTGGCCCAGCCCTGTCGGTTGCTGTCGGCAACCGCACCGCGACCACCGTAGGCCAGTTGCGCGTCGGCGACCTGGGTCGACAGCACCGTGTTGTCGGCACGGATGTCGACCGGGCGCACGATGCCGCGCAGTCGGATGTATTCCTGGCCCTGGTTGATCGCGAGCCAGCGTTCGCCCTGGACGACGAGGTTACCGTTGGGCAGCACCTCGGCGACGGTCACCGCGATCGAGCCATCGAGGCGGTTGCTCTGCGACGAATCTCCGCTGCCGTCGAAGCTGCGCGATCCCGATAGTCGGTTGTCGAGGATCGGCACGCCGTTGCGTGTCACCGGCCGGCCGGCGATCGTCGGGTTGCTGATATCCACCGACGAATCCTTGGAGGTAGACGTATTCGCGCTCTTGCTTGCGTCGGTGCGCTCGGAGAGCACCACCGTCAGCACGTCGCCGACGCGGCGCGCCTTGAAATCCTCGAACAGCGCCTGGCTGCTCGCCGGCTGGTAGATAGCGCCCGCGTTGTGCTCGGGCGGCACCGGCTGCTGCGGCAGCGTGGTTGCGAACTCGTCGCTGTCGCCGCGCGACACCGGCGTGACGTGGCTGCATGCCGACACCGCGAGGACGGCGGCCAGTGCCGGCAGCAGCCGGAGCAGCGAATCGGACTCGAACATACGCACCTCCGTCAGCGTCCGAGATTGTTGTTCGCGTACTGCAGCATCTGCTCGGCGGTCGAGATCGCTTTTGAATTGACCTCGTAGGCACGCTGGGTCTCGATCATGTTCACGAGCTCCTCGACGGTATTGACGTTCGAAGCCTCTAGCGCGCCCTGGATCACCGTGCCCATGCCATCGAGGCCGGGCTGGTTGATCTGGGGGGTGCCACTGGCGGCTGTCTCGCGATACAGGTTCTGCCCCATCGGCTCCAGGCCGGCGGGGTTGATGAAGTCGGCGAGCTGGAGACTTCCGGTCTCGACCGGCGCGGCGTCACCCGAGAGCTGTACGTTGACGATGCCGTCGGCGCTGATCGTTATGCTGCGTGCACCCTCGGGCAGAGTAATGCCCGGCTGCAGCGGATGTCCGCTCGAGGTGACGACCTCGCCGTCGGCGTTGACCTGGAAAGACCCGTCACGCGTGTAGGCGACGTTACCGTCGGGCATCAGCACCTGGAAGAACCCGCGTCCCTCCACCGCGATGTCGAGCGCGTTTTCGGTCTGTACCAGATTGCCCTGGTCGAACATCTTCTGCGTCGCCACGGGGCGCACGCCGGTACCCAGCATCAACCCCGAGGGGAGTTGCGTGTCCTGCGACGACTGCGCACCGGGTTGGCGCACGTTCTGGTAAATCATGTCCTCGAACACCGCACGACCCTTCTTGAAGCCCGTCGTGTTGGCGTTGGCGAGGTTGTTCGAAATCGTCGACATCCGGGTCTGCTGGGCATCGAGCCCGGTCTTCGCGACCCACAGTGCCTTGTTCATGAGTGTGCTCCCTCGTTTGCGCGGTGCGTTCAGGTAATGCGCATCAGCTGCGCGGAGGCCTGATCGTTGTCCTCGGCGCTGCGGATCATGTTCACCTGGGTCTCGAACTGTCGCGACAGCTGGATCATGTTGACCATCGCGTCGATGACGTTGACGTTGCTGCCCTCGAGCATCCCCGAAGCCAGACGCACCTCGGGATCGGCATCGACGGGCGCGTCACCGGCGACACGCACCAACCCGTCCTCGCCCCGGCGCAGCGCATCGGCCGGCGGATTCACGAGCCGGATGCGGTCGACAACAGCCAGCGCGTTCGCTTCCTGGCCCTGCGGGCGGATCGTGACCGTGCCATCGGTCGCGATCTCGATCGTGTCGTACGGCGGCACCGCGATCGGCCCGCCGTCGCCGACGACCTGCAGGCCGCTGCCGGTCAGCAGTCGACCCATGCTGTCGACCTGGAGATCGCCAGCGCGTGTGTACGCTTCACCGCCGTCCGGCGCCTGCACCGCAATCCAGCCCTGGCCCTCCACCGCAACGTCGAGCTCGCGCCCGGTGGGCTGCATTGCCCCCGGCGTGAGATCCACGTGCTGCGCGCGAAGCTGCGCGTAGGCGCGGCTCGAATGCCCGTCGCCGTTGACGCTCATCGTCACGAAGTCGTTGAGGCTCGCCCTGAAACCCGTGGTGTTGGCATTGGCGAGGTTATGACTGGTCGCCGCCTGCGAGAGCATCGTCTCGCGCGCGCCGGTCATTGACAGGTACATCATGCGGTCCATTTCGGTACGGCCCCGGTGCTATGCCCGTGATCAGCGGATGTTGATGATCGTCTGCGTGATCGCATCGGCGGTGCTGATCACCTGCGCATTGGCCTGGAAGTTGCGTTGCGCGGTGATCAGGTTCACGAGCTGCTCCGAGATGTCGACGTTCGACGCCTCGAGTCCGCCCGACTGGATCGTGCCGAAGTCGCCCTCGCCGGCCTTGCCCATGATCGGCTCGCCGGCGGCGAAGGTCTCGGCCCACGCGTTGTCACCGAGCTGCTGCAGACCCTGCGGGTTCGAGAAATTCGCAACCGCGACCTGGCCCAGCGCCTGCGCCTGGCCGTTGGTGTAGCGGGCCAGTACGATGCCCTTGTCATCGACGTCTATGGAGGTGAGCCGCCCGGTGGTGTAGCCGTCCTGGCTCAGCGAATTCACGTTGCTGGTGCCACCGAATTGCGTGATCTCGGAGAAATCGAACTCGATGTCCATCTGTGCGCCTCCGGACGGCGGCGTGAACGGCCCGAAGCTCGCCGGCGCGGTCGGCTCGACGAGGCGGCCTGCGCTGTCGAACTCCAGCGCGACCGGCGACCCCACCTCGGTGCCGTCGATCGCGAGGTGCGCCGCCCAGTTCAGCGACCCCTCGTTCCTGAAGAACAGGCTTGCGGTCTGCGACTGGCCGAGCGAGTCGTAGAGGCTCAGCGAAGTCGAGAAGTTGAAGCTCGATGGGTCCTGCGGATCGAAGGGCACCGCGCTCTGGTCCTCCGCGTCGGCGGCGAGATTGAGCGATGCGCGCACCTCACTCGTCGCCCTTGGCGATGACTCGCCGGAACTCAGCCGCAGGTCGCCAAGCTGGCCCGAGCTGAATACACCCGGATTGCCGTCCTGGGGGGGATAGGCCTGCAGGCGGGCGCCCTGCGCGTTGACGACATAGCCGTCGCGGTTGACCTGGAAGCCACCTGCGCGGCTGTACACACGCGAGCCGCCGTCGTTGAGTACGAAGAAACCCTGGCCACTGAGGCCCAGATCCATGTTGTTCCCGGTGGTCTCTATGTTGCCCTGGCTGAACTGCTGCGTGACCGCCGCAAGCCGGGCGCCGGTGCCCGTGGCGGTATTGGAGATACCGCTGTAGGACAGCGCGAAGATGTCGGCGAACTCGGCCCGCGACTCCTTGAAGCCGGTGGTGCCCGTGTTGGCGACGTTGTTGCCGGTCACCCTGAGGTCGGCCGAGGCTGCGTTGAGTCCGCTCAATGCTGTGCGAAATGGCATGTCGTTTGCTCCGTATCGCTGTTCAGTCCGGACGCGGCGTCAATTGACGACGCGCACCTTGTCCATATCCACGTTGCCCAGGCCGGTGACAGTCAGTGTCACCGCGCCGTTGTAGTTATCGATGCCCACGCTCTCCACGCGGCCCGACATCAGCACGCCGGCGCCGATCGTGTGGTCACCGTCACGCACCTGGGCCTCGACCGCGTAGAAACCCGGCGCGACCGGCTGGCCGTCGGCATCGGTGCCGTCCCAGCTGAATCCGGCGCGACCCTCAGCCGTCGCATCGACCTGCAGGCGCTGCACGAGACGTCCGCTCAGATCGATGATGTCGACCGTCGCGCTGTTCGCACCCTTCGGGAGCTCCACGGCGCCGTGCATCTCACCCTCCGGCGGCAGCCAGCCTTCGCTGGACGGCACCATCACGCTGCGGTCGATGAGCGCCGCGGCTTCGAGCGCACGGTTACCCTGCAGCGACCGGCCCAGCGCGTTGATAGAGCCCTGCAGCTCCTGGATGCCGTTGACGGTGCCGAACTGCGCGATCTGGCCGAGAAAATCGCCGCTCTCCATCGGGTCGAACGGGTCCTGGTTGCTGAGCTGGGTGATCATCAGCTTCAGGAAGTCTTCCTGGCCGAGCTTGTCGTTCGGCTTCTCGGTATTGCGCGCGCTGCCGCCCAGGCCGAGCTGTTCGAGCATCGCCGGGTCTATTCCGGACATCGGGGCCTCCGTGACGGGTACGTGTCACCCGCATCGTGGGTCGTCATCAGTTGCGGCCAAGCTGCAGCGTGCGCAGCATCAGCTGCTTCACGGTGTTCAGCACCTCGACGTTGTTCTGGTAGGTGCGGTTGGCCGACATCATGTCGGTCATCGCCTCGACCGTGTTCACCGCCGGCAGGAAGACGTAGCCGTCCTCGTTGGCCAGCGGATGGTTGGGCATGTGGCGCATTTCGGGCGGCGCCTGGCTCTGCACCACGCCGTTCACGCGCACCGAA
Organism: Gammaproteobacteria bacterium; assembly: GCA_003567855.1. Lineage (GTDB taxonomy): Bacteria > Pseudomonadota > Gammaproteobacteria > Steroidobacterales > PWYM01 > PWYM01. The sequence goes on from PWYM01000272.1 coordinate 54,399, forward strand.
GCCGATCCGCCCTGCCCGCCGAAGTCGTCCATCACTGCCTGGAACACCGGGTGGCGCGCACGGTAGGCGCCGTCGGCGGTGCCACTCGCGCTGTCGGCATTGGCGAGATTCGACGCGATGGTGTTGAGCCGCACCGACTGCGCGCTCAGCCCGGAGCCCGATATGTCGAAGACCTTGAACAGACTCATCAGGGTTACTCCCCGCGCAGCGCGCGTCGGATGCCGCTGATGCGGCTGTCGAGGAAATCGAGGCTCGCCTGGTAGCGCACCGCGTTCTCGGCGAACGCCGACTGCTCGAGCTGGCTGTCGACGGTGTTGCCGTCCAACGAGGGCTGGTTGGGCGTGCGGTAGGCGATTTCGAAGTCGGGGCCACTGCCCTGGGCGGCCCCGAAGTGGCCGGCGCGCGTCGCGCGCAGGTGCGTGCCGTCGCCACCCTGCGCATTCTGCAGTGCCGCACGGAAATCTATGTCGCGCGCCTTGTAATGGGGCGTGTCCGCGTTGGCGAGGTTCGACGCAATGGTCTCGATGCGCCGCTCGCCCACCTGCAGCGCGGCGGGATGAATACCCAGTGCCTTGTCCAGCGAAATGGCCATCTGCCTGCTCCGGTCCGACCACGATCTGCCGAAACCGAAGCAATACTCGTGCCAGTCCGGAAAACTCTCAGTATTTACATGCGTTTGAGAAATTCCGCCCGTCCCGGGCACCCTCGGGGGTCGGACCGGCGTCAGAAAACCGCCACCCGGCACAAGGCCGGAAGCGGCAAGGCCTTGCCGTCAGGCGGAAAGCGCCTGCCGGTCGGCACGCATCAGGTAATGGCAAACCTCGCCGGCGACCTCATCAGCACAGAATCCGACGAGCAGGCCATCGGCGCCGGCGCGTTCGGCGAGCACGCCGGCGTACTCATCGCCCGGCGATGACTGCAGCAGCACATAGAGTCCACAGAGCAGCGGATCGCGCCGGATCCCGGCGGTCAGCATATAACCGTCCATGGCCGGCATGTCCGCAGCCGAGATGACCATGGAAATCCAGCGCGTGAGCACCCCGGCACGCGCCCACGCCTGCAGCCACTCGAGCGCCTGCGCGCCGTTCGGCGCGACCATCGCCTCGACACCGACCTGCTGCAGCGCGAGCCGAACCCGGTCGCGTGCTTCCACTTCATTGTTGACCACGAGCACGCGATGAACGCGCCTGCGCTCCTCTAACCCGGAGCACCACACTACGCTGGCCGTTGATTCCGTCATGGTTCCGTCATCCCCGCTGAATCACGTCAAGCTATCGGCGGATCACCCTCGAACTTGAGGGTCATCAGACCAGGCCGAATGGCCGCGAAATCGCGGATTTCTTCAGGTAATCGAGCATTGACGAACGCTTGGCACGTAGCATGCATGCAGAGTTTCCCGGATGCGGGTCCGACCCGCGATGCAGCTTGGGAAGCGATGACCTCGACCGCCTACACGCCATGCCATCGGCACCGACCGTTGCGAATTGCGGCCCTGTTCGCGGCGCTCGTCGCAGCACTGCTCGCGCCTTTGTTCGCGCCGGCGGCCAGCGCTGCCGACGATGCCAGGTACGAACCGCACGCCCGTATCGCCGACGCCGCGACCACGTTCATGACGCGCGAAGCGCGTGTCGCACACGCCGCCGCTCGCATCGAGGTGACCGCGGGCCAGCTCGACCCGCGACTGCGCATGGTGCGCTGCGACGCACCACTGGAGACCTTCATGCCTCCGGGCGGGCGGACACTGGGCCGCACGGTCGCCGGAGTGCGATGCCCGACCGGCGCGCGCTGGTCGCTGTTCGTACCCGTGCACGTGGCCGCCTATCGGGAAGTGGTGACGCTTGCGCGTCCGCTGGCACGCGGTACCCGCCTGGCGGCCGGTGATCTCGCGGTGCGCGAACACGACCTCGGCGACCTGCCGCGCGGCTGGATCGCCGACCCGGCACAGGCGGTAGACCGTGCGCTGCGCCGTGCCGGCGGTTCCGGTGACGTGCTGACACCGGCGCTGCTCAGTGAACCGCAGGTCGTGCGCCGTGGTCAGCGGGTACGCCTGGAAAGCACCGCCGGCACGGTCGGCGTACACGCCGACGCCGAAGCGCTGGGACATGCCGCCCGCGGCGAGCGTGTGAGGGTGCGCAATCTGTCGTCGGGCGAGGTCGTGCAGGCGGTCGCGATCTCGGACGGCGTCGTTGCCACCGGGCCTGGAGCCGCGCAGCGCTCGCGACAGGCCTCAAGTCCGGCCGAATCCGGCCGTAACAGTGAGGCGACGCCCTGAACGGGGCGGGATCAGCTGGAGTTCGCACATGGACATAAAGAACCTCAATAACCCGTCGGCGCGCGCCAACGACACAACGCGCTCCGGCGCGGGGGGCGCCGCGGCTGCCGTCCCCGGTGCCGACGCCAGGCCCGGCGATGGACGCGGCAGCACCCGCAGCGATGCGGTGACATTGACCCCCGCGGCCCGCGGGCTTTCGGCGATGGGCGCCGATGCGCCCTTCGACCGCGATCGCGTGGATGCGATCAAGGATGCCATCGCACGCGGCGAGTACACGGTCGATCCCGATCGGATCGCGCAGGCAATCGTCGAACTCGACGACTTCTGACGTGCCCGGTTCGGACATGAGATGCCGGTCATGATGCACGCCAGCGCACAGCCGGAACATCCGAATACGCCCGCTGCCGATCTCACTGTTGCGGTCGAGCAGCTGTCGGCCCGCGTGGATGCATTGGACCAGGCGATCTCGCGTGAGGAACAGGGCCTGCGCGACAACGACACCGACGGCCTGGTCGCCGCAGCCGAGGAAAAACGCACGCTACTTGCCGACCTCGACGGTGCGTGGCGTACCTTGCACAACGCGCTTGGCCGACCGCCGGGTACACCGCCTGGTGTGCTGCTAGCAACACTGTCCGCGCGCACGCCTGAACTCGCGCCGACGCTCGAGGCCACGCTCGATACCCTCCGCAATTGCCGGCTGCGTAACGGCGCACTCGGTACCATACTGGCCGAAAAGCGGCGACTGACCGAGGACACCCTGTACTGGCTGACCGGCGGTGCGCTCTCGGCTCCGGCATACGGCCCCCGGGCCCAGTCCTCCCCCCGGATTGATCCAAGGTCGCTGGGCCAGGCCTGAGTCCAGAAGCGAATCCCGCCGAAGCCGCGGGTCGGTGCGGGCGCGCCCGCTCCTTGGGAGTAACCGCGCGGGTGCGCCCGCGGTGCACAGAAGTGTCGCGGGTCAGGCGCCGCAGCATCGCTGCGCTTCGTCCATCAAGAGTTCCAGCGTCGGGCGTTCGACGCCCAGCATGGCCACGGCAGGCAGGGCCTCGATATCGACCGGCGCTGCGCCCACCGTTCTGTCCTCGCAGCCCACGTCCAGGTCCAGCCCGAAACTTCCGGGTAACAACGCCGACAGTGCATCGGCAGCACGCACCACGCTGACCAGTGCCCGCACATCAGCAGTGTCTGCGACTCGCGCGGCGATCGCCTCGGGCGCGGCTTCGGCGTGGTGACAGGCGACGGTGTATGCCGCCCAGTCGGGGAAACGCCAGTGTACCAGCGCTTCGGCGCCGAGCTGTGCGTGGCTTGCGCCCACGGCCTCGCGTTCCGCACACGCAAAGTCGAGTTCGCGCGAGCCGGACGGCGCCGTGCTGCCGCCAGCCCGGGCGCGCGCCGCGGCAACCACGTCGCAGAACGCGTTAC
>PWYM01000034.1 GCA_003567855.1 Gammaproteobacteria bacterium
AGCACCTGCACGGTGCGGCGGATCTCCTCGTCGCGCCCGATGACCGGGTCGAGCTTGCCCTGCTCGGCACGCTCGGTGAGATCGACGGTGTATTTCTCCAGCGCCTGGCGCTGTTCCTCGGCGTTGGGGTCATCGACCGCGGCGCCGCCGCGCATGCTCTCTATGGCTTTCTCGACTGCGCCCTTTACGGCGCCCGCGGCCTTCAGCGCCTTGCCGGCATCACCGCGGTCGTCGAGCGCGGCGAGGATGAACAGCTCGGACGAGATGTAGGCGTCACCGCGCTGCTGCGCGAGCTTGTCGGTGACGTTCAGCAGCCGCGCGGTTTCGTTCGACAGGTGCACCTCGCCCGGCGTGCCCTCGACGCGCGGCAGACGGTCGACCGCCTCGCCAAGCTGTGAGCGCAGCAGGTTCACGTTCACGCCCGCGCTCGACAGCAGGTGGCGCACCGAGCCGCCCTGCTGGTCGAGCAGTGCGACCAGCACGTGCGCCGGTTCGATGAACTGGTGGTCACGCCCCAGCGCAAGCGACTGGGCATCGGCCAGTGCAAGCTGGAACTTGCTGGTGAGTTTGTCCATGCGCATCGGGGCGCTCCCTGGGATTGCTACTGGTTACAGAGATGGGGCCGTGATGCACAGATTCAACCGGCCGAGGCGCTCGCGCCATACGTAATGGCCCCGGTCCCGGTGCGGCCTGCGGCCGGACCGGTGCGCTCAGCGGCTGCGCCAGACCAGTGTCGCGAGCCGTCCGCACCGCCCGTCGCGGCGGTGGGAATAAAAGCGCGTGGCGTCACTCGCGGTGCAGAGCTGACCGCCGTACACGCGCATGACGCCGACGCGCGCCAGGCGCAGGCGCGCGAGCGCCGGAAGATCGGCCTGCCAGCGGCCGCGCGCGTTGGCGCTGAACGCGACGGCCGCTTCCGGGTCGCTGGCGGTGAAGGCCTCGCGCACCTCGTCACCGACCTCGTAGGCGCCCGGGCCGATGCACGGCCCGATCCAGGCAAGGAGGTCCGCGGGCGGCGCGCCGACGCGGGTCAGTGCGGCGACGGTCGCCTCGACGACGCCGGCGGCCAGCCCCCGCCAGCCGGCATGCGCGACCCCGACTGCCTGCCCGTCGCGGCTGCACAGCACGACGGGCAGGCAGTCGGCCGTCAGCACGGCGCAGACGGTGCCCGGCACCGCACAGACCGCGGCATCGGCCGGCGCATCGGCGCGGTCTCTCGCGAGATCGACGACCCGTGTCCCATGGACCTGTTCAAGCCACGCCGGCTCACCCGGCAGACGCAGCAGCCGCCGCAGCCGGGCACGGTTTTCCTCCACGGCCGCCGGGGCATCGCCAACGTGGGTCCCAAGGTTGAGGCTTGCGTACACGCCGGTACTGGTCCCCCCCTCGCGCGTCGTGGCGCCGGCATGCACGCCGGCCGGCGCCGGCCAGTCGGCGGGGATCCAGCTCACGTGTCGTCGCCGTCGACCGCGACGTCCGGGTCGAACAGTCCTCGCGGCAGCGTCGCCGAGACGCCACCCCCGCGCTCTGCCGAATCGGCGACGAGCGCCTCGAGCAGCGCGGTCATGTCCTCGGGCGGCGGCGCCTGCCATGCAAGCGGCTCGCCGGTCACCGGATGCTCGAGCGCAAGCCGCCACGCGTGCAGCGCCTGGCGGCCGAAGCCCGCGACCTGCGCGCGCAACTGCGGCGTCAGCCCCGGCGGCACGCGCTGGCGCCCGCCATACACCGGGTCACCGACCAGCGGATGGCGCAGATGGGCCATGTGCACGCGGATCTGGTGCGTGCGCCCCGTCTCGAGGCGCACGCGCAGCAGCGCGAGCCCACGGAACCGGCACAGCAGCCGATAATGGGTGACGGCCTCGCGGCCGCCCGGCTGCACGGCCATTTTCAGCCGGTCGCGCGGATGGCGGGTGATCGGCGCATCGACCGTGCCGCCGCCGCTGAACTCACCGTGGCACAGCGCGAGGTACTCGCGCCGGATGCGCCGCGCGGCCAGCGCCGCCACGAGCACGACGTGGGCGCGCGGGGTGCGCGCGACGACCATCAGCCCGGTGGTGTCCTTGTCGAGCCGGTGCACGATGCCGCAGCGCGGCAGCGCGACCAGCCCGGGATCGTGGTGGAGCAGTCCGTTCTGCAGCGTGTGGTCCGGGTTGCCGGCGCCCGGGTGGACCACGAGGCCGGCGGGCTTGTTGATCACCAGCAGGTCGGCGTCGGTGTGGACCACGTCGAGCGACAGCGGCTGCGCGGCCACCGCGCCGGGCGTGGGCGCCGCAGTGTCGAGTTCAACGGTCTGCCCGGCCTCGACCCGCTCGCGCGGGCGGGCCTCGCGGCCGTCCACACGCAGCTCGCCGTCGACGATCCACGCCTTGAGGCGGCTGCGCGAGAACTCCGGCAGCAGCGCGGCGACCGCCTGGTCGAGCCGCCGGCCGGCGTGTTCCGGCGGAATCACCAGCGAGCGCGTCAGCCGATCTGCGTCCGGTCCGGAGGTCGTCATGAACTTTCCGCTATAATTTCAGGTCGCAACCCGGGTTGCCCCATTCGAATACCAAACGCGCGTTGAACATGCATTCAAGATCAATTCCCGCCGCCCTGCTCGTCACCCTGTGCACGCTCGTGCTCGTCGCCTGCGGGCGCGGCAGTGAAATCCAGCAGGCGCCTGCCGAGACCATCTACGAGCAAGGCCTGCGCAACCTCGAGGGTGGCAACTACCGCAACGCGATCGCCTACTTCGAGCACCTGGAGGCACGCTTCCCGTTCAGCAACGCCGCCCGTCAGGCCCAGATCGACCTCATCTACGCGTACTACCGCAACGGACAGAAAGAGTCGGCCATAGACGCCGCCGACCAGTTCATCCGCGAACACCCCACGCATCCGCGCGTCGATTATGCCCTCTACATGCAGGGGCTGATCTACTTCGACCGCACGCCCAACCGGTTCGACCGTCTGCTGCGCATCGACCTCGACAAACGTCCGCCGCAGGACACGATGCGCTCGTTTTCGGCGTTCCAGCAGCTCGCTCAGCGCTACCCCGACAGCGAGTACGTGCCCGACGCGCGCGAACGCATGGTCTTCCTGCGCAACCGGCTCGCCGCCTACGAGGTCACCGTGGCCGAGTACTACATGCGCCGCGGGGCCTATGTCGCGGCGCTGAACCGCTCACGCTACTGCATAGAGCGCTATGCCGGTGCGCCCGCCACCGAGGAGGCGCTGCACATCAAGATGCGCGCCTACGAGCGGCTCGGCATGCGCGACATGGCCGCCAACGTGCGCGCGGTCATCGACGAGAACTTCCCCCGCAGCTGAAGCCGCGATGGCGGCGCCGGCGGCCGCGCTCAGTACCCCGACGTGATCGGGTAGCGCCAGTCGCGCCCGAATGCCCGACGGCTGACGCGCACGCCGGGGGGCGCCTGCCGGCGCTTGTACTCGTTGCGCCGCACCATCGCCAGAATCCGCCCCACCGTCGCCTTGTCGAAGCCGCGCGCGCAGATCTCGTCCACCGACAGGTCATCCTCGATGAAGTACTCGAGGATCGGATCGAGCACGTCGTAGGGCGGCAGCGAGTCGGTGTCCTTCTGGTCGGCGCGCAGCTCGGCCGAGGGCTCGCGCGTGATCACCCGCTCGGGAATCGCGGGCGAGCGCGCATTGCGATGGCGCGCGAGTCGGTACACCAGCGTCTTGCTGCAGTCCTTGATCGGCGCGAAACCGCCGGCCATGTCGCCGTACAGCGTGGCGTAGCCGACGGCCATTTCGCTCTTGTTGCCGGTCGTCAGCACGATGCGCCCGGTCTTGTTCGACAGCGCCATCAGCAGCATGCCGCGGCAGCGCGACTGGATGTTCTCCTCGGTGGTGTCTGGCGCAAACCCCTCGAACAGCGGCCCGAGCGTCGCAAGCGTCGCATCGAACATCTGCTCGATGGACAGCTCGTCGAGGCGTACGCCGAGCATCGACGCCTGCAGGCGCGCGTCCTCGACGCTCATCTCGGAGGTGTACCGCGACGGCATCATCACGCAGCGCACGCGGTCGGCGCCGAGCGCATCGACCGCGACCGCGAGTGTCAGCGCCGAATCTATACCGCCGGACAGGCCGATCACGCCGCCGGGGAATCCGTGCTTGTCGACGTAATCACGGGTGCCGGTGACCAGGGCGCCGTAGACGCTGTCCTCCACCCCCGGGGCGGGCACGACCTCGCCGTCGAGCACGTCCCAGCCGCGCGCGTCGCGCGCCAGGTCCACGACGTGCAGGCCCTCGTCGAACGCCGGCGCCCGGAACACGACCTGCCCGGCGCGGTTGACCGCCGCCGAGCCGCCGTCGAAGACGAGTTCGTCCTGGCCGCCGACGAGGTTCACGTACAGCAGTGGCAGGCCGGTCTCGTGCACGCGCCGCTTCATGGCCTCTTCGCGCAGCGCCTGGGCGCCGATGCGGAACGGCGAGCCGTTGATCACGAGCAGCGCCTCGGCGCCGGCGGCGTGCGCGCGCGCGCACGGACCCGGCTGCCAGATGTCCTCGCACACCTGCACGCCGAGCGCCACACCGCCGAGCGATTCGACGACCGCCTCGTCACCGGGTGCGAAATAGCGCTTCTCGTCGAACACGGAGTAATTGGGCAGCACCTCCTTGCGATACACCGCGCGGGTCCGCCCATGCTCGAACAGCGCGGCGGCGTTGTAGATGAGCCCGTCGCGGTACTCGGGAAAGCCTACGAGCACGGCGATGCCCTCGGCCGCGTGCTGCACGCGCTCGAGCGCCTGCTCGATGCGCACGCGCATACCGGTGTGGAAGAGGAGATCCTCCGGCGGGTATCCGGAGATCGCGAGCTCGGGGAAAGCGACCACGTCGCAGCCGAGTTCGTCGCGCGCGCGCGCGATGGCCGCAAGCAGCCGATCGGTATTCGCGTCGATCGCGCCGACGTGCATGTTCAGCTGGGCCAGACAGACACGCAGGCGCTCGGTCATCGGACGGATGCCTCGGCTGGGAAGAACGGGCCGGCGTGACACTCGCGCATCACGCCGGCCGGCTGTTGCATCATGGTGCGCTGGGGCGCCGGGTCGGTCAGGCCCCCATGGCCTTGGCGAGCGCCGAGCCGAGCTCGGCGGGCGACCGCACGGTGTTCACGCCGGCGTCCTCGAGTGCGCGGAATTTCTCGTCCGCGGTGCCTTTGCCGCCAGCGATGATCGCACCGGCATGGCCCATGCGCTTGCCCGGCGGCGCCGTGACACCGGCGATGTAGGCGACTACCGGCTTCGACACCTCGGACTTGATGAACTCGGCCGCGGCCTCCTCATCGGTGCCGCCGATCTCGCCGACCATGATGATGCCCTCGGTGGCCGGATCGGCCTCGAATTCCGCCAGCGCGTCGATGAAATCCATGCCGCGCACGGGATCACCGCCGATGCCGATGCAGGTGCTCTGGCCGAGGCCGATCTGCGTGGTCTGGTAGACGGCCTCGTAGGTCAGCGTGCCCGAGCGCGACACGATGCCGACCTTGCCCGGC
>PWYM01000151.1 GCA_003567855.1 Gammaproteobacteria bacterium
CGAAGAATTATCTTGGGCTGGACGCAAAGGATGGAGGGTGTCGAGCAAAAGCGAGGCTCAATCATTAATAGATCTCAAGTATTTTCCTACAATATTTCCGAAATTTAATACTAAGGCAGATATCTACTGGGGAGATAAGTTCCCTATAATGAGTTCAACTGGGCTTATCGCTGGGTGTATTGATTTCAGCAACGGCACAACTGATGACTGCTACGCTTCACGTAGTCATTATTTTCATGCAGTAAGATATAATTATTTTGCTGATGAGGAATTCACAGAGGGCTTTGGCGGTTTCGGCTGTCCAGGTTATTATTGGGGTTTCGATGGAAGCCATGAAGAGGGTAGTGCAACGATCCAGGATGGACGTATGATAATCCAAAACGATTCTGGGAGCGCCGGGGGGTATTATGTTGCCTGGATAGATTGCGACGAGTCGCCTTACACCTATTATCCTTGGAGAAGTGCATCATATTATTTTAAGGATTTTATTGTTTCTGCGGATGTTGAATATTTAGGTGGGGAAGATGGATACTATGGAATATATGTTTCTCAAACGGGACGAGATAGTGGAGTAAATGTAATCAGGTTTGATCTGTATTCCGATTGGGGGTACTATAGAATATACAGTTATACAGACTGGGTTTTTTCATCTATTGTAGACTGGACATTATCTGATATTATAAAAACTGATTCCTCAAACAAACTTGAAATAGTTAAAAATGGATATACATATAATTTTAAAATAAATGGTCAAATTGTTCATACACAGGAGGTACCTGAATTTGACGGAGGTGGAATAGGGATTATTTTTGCCGATGGTGTCAAGGTTGCATATGACAGTTTTAGAGGGCATAAATTAAATGAATCAGCCTTTGGATCACTGCGCATAGATATTAAACCTGAAGCGGCCAACCAAGACGGGGCCCAATGGCGAAGACTAGGTACAAATAAATGGCTCAGTAGTGGAGAGTTGGATAGCAATCTGGGGCCTGGTGATTATACCCTGGAATTTAAAGTCCTCCCTGGCTGGAATTCGGTACCCAGAGAAAATATTACTATAAAACTTGCCCAGTCTACTATTCACGAAGTTACTTACACCCAAAATACAAATCACTACCAGGTGGAGGCTTCAGCTTCTGAAGGAGGATCGGTAACTGGTGCAGATACTTACCTGCACAATACTTGGGTTACTTTAACAGCGGTACCTAATCAGGGGTGGGTTTTCAGCCACTGGAACTGTAATGGCCAAGTTGTATCTACAGACGCGGAGTACACTTTCCTGGCAACTGATGACGTTAATCTAATAGCTCATTTTGATAAACGCCCAACAGTCCTGCCCGGAGTCCTAATGCTCCTGCTGGATAATGAATAGCCAGGATTGATTGCTAATCCATGACTGAACGGGGGAGCAGAAATATTTTTGCTCCCCTTCTTATTGCAGTCTCCGGCTAGCACCTTGCGTAGTCCCATTAAGCAATAGTGTAGCCTACCAAAAATATTCAACCCATTAGTAGTGTTACATATGTCTTTCAGTAATATAATCCAGCAAGAAAAACCGTGGGCCATATTGGGATGGACCAGAAAACAGTGGAAAGCCAGGAGATTGTGGAAAAAGGCTGGAGTTACTGAAGAAAAGATGAGCCAGCTATTGCAGACCCTGGATCACTCAACCATCCAAGATATGAAAGATTACGCTATGTCTGAGTTAATCACTGATAAAATTTTTGGGTCAAAGGAATGATCTGGCGGTTTACATAATTTTGATGGTTTTGATTTGTAATATTTCTGCCCTGTAGTCCTACCTTGTGGAGCTTATGATTGCTTGCTGGAAGTACATTATCATTCCGGAATAGTTGCTTTTAATGATAAATTAATTTACCGGCAAAGTAAGTTCATTCAGATTGCTCAATTTAAATTTTGCTCTTAAAAAACTATGAATGCTGTTTATTTTGTTCCTGAACATTTTCTCAGATGTTTTCTGGCCCCTGGCAACCCTTTGAATGATTGCCCATTTTCGCTGCATAGCAGAGACGGGTTTTTTGTTTTGCAATCCTGAAAGCCCTTAATTGGCATAGCAACAAGCAACCGATAACATTTTCTCAGTAAGTCCTCTATAAAGCCAAACCTATCGTGAGACAGGGATGGAAAGTCACGGACCTCTTATTCGTTATGTTTATGTACAGGGTAGCCGGATTGCCAGGATATAGGTGGGAGCCTTATGCGAAAACCTTTTCTCAGGGACTGAGTGGAAAACTATTATGGAATGGATCATCATTTTTGCTGTCGTTGTAGTAGTCTTGAGCATTTTAGGCGCTTATGGGCAAAATGAGTATGAAAAAATGGAACAACAATTTTTTAAAGGTTTTAAAGATGAAGCAGAGAAAAATATAGAAATTCTTTTTAATAATAATCCTGATTTTAAAGCTGACTTCAAATATATTTCATACGACAAGAAAGCCTTTATTGCTGTCGAGGAAAACAGTCGCAGAATCCTTATAGGTGGAAGAAGTTTGTTTACAGGAAAATTAGACTATAAAATAATTAGAGCTAGTGAGATGTTAGGAGTTGAGTTAACAGAAAACGGAATAGGGCTTTTGTCCTCATCAAAAAATATAAATACTCTTGGAATGGCAGCTCTGGGAGGAGTACTTTTTGGTGGTGCAGGAGCTGTAGTTGGAGCAATATCTGGCTCGGATACAAAGTCAAGAATCACAGAGGTTGGTCTTCGAATTGCCTTAGACAACATTAAAACTCCTTATATTGCCATAAACTTTGCCACTGAGGTAGTTGGCAAAGGGTCAAATACTCACATGCGTTATTTAAAAACTGCTGAAAGGTGGTATGGAATAGTGAATATATTAATAGAGAGGGAAAAGAGAAAGGACAGTCCCTGAAGGATTAAACTGGTCCCCGTTTGTTGGACAACTAGGCGGCAGTTCTAAGGAATTTTTCCTGGTTTTACAAATGACAGTCCGGAATGGCGATGCACATCATGTAACAACATGATATTTAGGAGGATTGATAGGTTGTGACCAACTACAACACCAACCTGGCTTCCGAGTTTTACGTTCTGTCCATGCTGCACAGATTTGGGTGCAATGCCAGCCTGACCCTAGGCAACAAGAAGTCAGTGGATATTGTTGTTGTTCGTGAATCAGGGGATGTGGTTACGATCGACGTTAAGGGGCTTGCTGGTAAAACCAGCTGGCCGGTTGACAATGTCAAGAAGGTTGCCAAAGATCATTTCCTTGTCTTTGTTTCTTTTCTCGGCAAAATCGACGACCACACCGTTTCTCCCGAGGTATATGTTGTTCCGTCACGACTACTTGCGCCACTTGTGTATCACTCTCCGAACAAAAAACGGCAAGTCCTTCAGCTATCCCGCATGCGTAAAGACGGCTCAGAGTTCAAGGACGCATGGAACCTGATAAGAGGGATAAAAGGGTTTGAAAGTGGCTTTTATTAAGGATAGCCAGAAAAATACTTTTAATCACCTGTTGGGCGTGACGATGGCGCTAACTTATGAGCACAATTGAACGCGCGATAGCAATTGCAGCCGCGGCTCATGAAGGTCAACTTGATAAAGCCGGGGCTCCCTATGTCTTTCACCCACTGCGCCTGATGATGAGAATGGCCACGATTGAGGAACGGATAGTGGCCGTGCTTCACGATGTTGTCGAAGATAGTGCAATCACGTTTGAAGACCTGGAGAAGGAGGGATTCTCAACCGCCGTCCTGGAGGCATTGGAATCTGTCACCCGGCAGCCTTCCGAGAACTATGACAAATTCGTACTGCGAGCAGCAGCCAACCCTATCGGCAGGCGGGTAAAGCTGGTCGACCTCGAAGACAACTGCGATCTATCCAGAATAGCGGCGCCTACGGAGAAGGACTACGCAAGGGTTGAGAAATATCGGAGAGCAATCGCGACAATCAACGTCCTGGAGGTATGAGATGTCAATGAAGATTCATCAGACAATCCCGTCGGCAGGTAGGCTTGCCTCTGGACTTGTTCCTAATCCGCACCTTATAGCCGATGAACTCAGTTAAAACGCTATCATAGAGAACTTTATGGAGAATCATAATCTCTCTTTATCTGTGACAATCACAAGTTATCGTGAATTTGAAGCCCAAAAAAACCAGGCCGCGATTGCAGATTTCATAGATAAACGCTTTACGGAACGTTACATCACCCCACTACGTGTTAATTCTGACAAAAAACATGGTTTCTGTACAATGGCCATCTGTTGTTTGATGATTGAAGCTTTGGAATCTTTTTGGCAGGGTTGGGTAAATACTAACAATCGCAGCAGAGATGCTTTTTGTTCTTTTTTCGAGCGGTGTGCAGGTCTTAATTCGCCATTAAGCATCTTTTCTCAGGAAGCAGATGACTTTTATAAGGGCATCCGTTGTGGTATCTTGCATCAAGCAGAGACAACTAATGGTTGGCGTATTCGGAGGGACGGCCCACTATATAACCCAGAAAATAAAACAATTAATGCGACAATGTTTCATAAAGAGCTTGAAAATGTATTGTCATTATACTGCGATAAGCTGCGAGATTCTGACTGGGGGTCCGATGTTTGGCAAAAACTGAGAAACAAGATGGAGGCAGTGATAAAGAATTGCAGTGCACAGACAAAATGACAAGGCAAGTTCTATATTTCGCTTATGGCTCAAATATGTGGAGCGAGCGTCTCTGTTCACGAGTGCCCTCAGCCAAAACAATCGGTCGGGCAATACTGGAAGATTGGAAACTAATGTTCAACAAGCGCAGTAAAGATGGCTCAGCAAAAGCCAACCTGATAGAAAGTCCTGGAGATACGACCTGGGGCGTTTTGTATGAAATTGGCACTCAAGATTTAGATGCCCTTGATAGAGCAGAAGGCGGTTATAAAAGGATCTCAGTCTCAACTCGTACTTCGGATGAAAAGACAGTTGAGGCCGTAACTTACGTATCCACAAAATTGACTGATGATCATACAGCCTATGCTTGGTACAAAGATACGATCATTGCTGGAGCACGTGAGCACAAATTGCCTCAGGAACACATTTCCTATTTGAAGCAATTTCCCACAAGGCCAGGAAAAAAATTTTAAATATTGAAATAATCAAATAAGGATAGAGTCGGTCAGAAAGCCCTGAATAGAGGCGCCAGCAAGAGATGAGCATGATCGATCCCTGTCCATAATCAATGTGCTCATGTGGATAAGCCTACGGCTATGGGAATGGCATAGTCCAACACTGCATCTTTCAAGAATTTCAGCTAAATGCTGCAATTTGACCAGATAATCTGACTCCTGCCAGGATTGCCATCTTAGCAACATTC
>PWYM01000164.1 GCA_003567855.1 Gammaproteobacteria bacterium
AACTCACCGTGGGGCGTGACTTCTCCGTGGGCTACCTCGATCACGACGCCAACCGCGTGCAGCTCTACATCGAGTCGAGCTTCACGTTCCTCAACACCGCGCCGGAGGCGGCGGTGGCGCTGGTCTACGGCAGCGGCGCCAGGCGTACGGGCACGCGCAAGCCACGCGCGTAGCGGGGGCGGCGCTTCGCCTTCGGCTGCGGCCGGTGGCGCCCGCGTTCAGCGCGCGCCCGGTTCGGCGAAGCGCCCGATCCAGTCGCGCACCGAGTGGTGCCAGTGGATCGAGTTGTTCGGCTTGAGGATCCAGTGGTTCTCGTCGGGATAGTAGATCAGTCGCGATTCGATGCCCTGCGTCTGCAGCGTGCGGAACAGCTCGAAGGCCTGGCCCACGGGCACCCGGTAGTCGCGCTGGCCGTGGATGATCAGCGCGGGGGTGCTGAAATCGGCGGCGAGGTAGTGTGGCGAGATGTCGCGATAGATCTCCGGGCGTTCCCAGAACTCGCCGAAGCGCTCGCCGTGCACGGCGAAGTCGGATGCCATCTGCGAGTACATGTTGTAGACCGGGGCGTGGATGACCAGCGCGTTGAACGGGTGGTCCTTCGCCAGCAGCACCGACGCGAGGTAGCCGCCGTAGCTGCCGCCGCCGGCGACCATTCGGTCGCTGTCGATCCAGCTCTGCTCGGCGAACCAGTCGGCCGCGGCGATGGTGTCCTCGTACGGGCGGGTCAGCCAGTCGGGGTTGATCGAGTCGACGAAGTCCTGGCCGAAGCCGCTGGAGCCGTGGAAGTTGTGCCACGCCGTCACGTAGCCCCACGACGCGAAGGTCTGTGCGTTCCAGCGGTACGAGAAGCTTTCGGTGATCGCGCTGTGCGGCCCGCCGTGGATCAGCAGGTACAGCGGATAGGTCTTCGACTCGTCGAACCCGGGCGGGTAGTGCACCCACATCTGGACCTCGGCGCCGTAGGCCCCGGTGAAGGTGACCTCTTCGTAGGTGCCGAGGTCCACGTCGGCCAGGCGTTCGTCGTTGCGCGTGTCGAGCCGCGCGATGTCGCCGGTGGTGCTGTTTATGCGCACCAGCCGGGCAGGGTGGACGAAGCTTTCGTTGGTCGCCACCAGTGTGCCGTTGTCGGCGATAGCCAGGTTCGCGAAGCTCGTCGCGCCGGTGACCGCGCGTGGCCGCTCGCCGTTGACGCCAATGAAGTACACGCGGCGCGTGCCGGCGTCGTCGATTGCGCCGTACAGCCCGCTTGCATCCGGCGCCCACGCGAGGCCCGCGGCCGAGCGGTCCCAGTCGGTGGTGATCTCGCGGTGCCCGCCCTCTTCGAGGTCATGGAGCACGACGTTCGCGGTGTCGGCGTAGAAGCCGCGTATCGCCTGGCGCAGGTACGCGAGCTTGCGCCCGTCCGGGCTGAACATCGGGCTCGTGTCGCTGGCGTCGTTGGCCTCGGTGATGTTCACCGCCTCGTCGCTGCCGATGCGCGCGAGGAACAGGTCCATCTCGGGGTTCGGCGCGCCGACGGGGTTGTCGCTGTTGAACGCGATCCAGGTCTCGTCGGGGTGGATGTCGTAGCTGTAGGTGCCCTGGTGCGCACGGGTGAGCTCGCGGCCGGTGGGCAGCGTGACGGGTTCAACCTCGCCGCCGTCGGCGGGCACGCGGTAGACGTGCACCGCGCGCGCCTCGTCGATCCAGTGGTCCCAGAACGCGTAGGGCATCTGTGACCATTCATGCGCCGATACCTTCGATTCGTCTTCGGCTTTCATCTTCTCGGCCATTTCGTCCCAGTCCTTGTCGGGCCAGACGCGGCTCGTGAAGTAGACGTGGCTCCCGACCCAGCGAAGGTTGCTGACGCCGGTGGGCACCTCGGTGAGGCGCGACGCTTCGCCGGGACCGTCCATCGGCAGCACGTAGACCTGGCCCTGCTCGTCGCTGCCGCGGCGTGCGGTGAACGCAAGCTTCGTGCCGTCGGGTGAAAACACCGGACTGCCTGCCGACTGGCCGGCGGCGGTCAGCGCGCGTTGCACGTCACCGTCGGCGGAGAACAGCCACAGCCGGGTCTCGCTTTCGTCGCTGTCGGTGTCGTAGGTGGTGACTGGCGCGACGACGTGATCACCGGTGGGTGAGATGGCCGGTGCGCCGATGCGTTCGAGCTCCCACAGCAGCTCGATGGACAGCGGTTTCGTGTCGTCGGCGGTGGCGCTGGCCGCGAACACGAACAGGATCAGGACGGGTAACAGGCGCTTCATCGTGGCCTCCGGGTGCGAGCTGGGTGTATGGCGCCCGGGGCGCCGTTCGCAGATTTCCCCGTATACCCAGCTTGGGCGGGTCGTTGCAAGTCGGGAAATCGGCGGTTCGTGTAGGATTCGGTGCGAAGACTGGAGAGTGAGCATGAAGGCAGGCAGCCACGCACACCGACAGGATCCGCGCAACGAGCGTGTACTGATTCACGTCAACGGCCGCCACGTGCCGCGCGCCGAGGCGGTGGTCTCGGTGTTCGATTCTGGCTTTCTGCTCGGCGACGGGATCTGGGAAGGCATCCGGCTGCACAACCGCCAGATGGTGTTCATCGAGCGGCACATGAAGCGGCTCTACCAGGCCGCGAAGGCCATCGACCTCGACATCGGCATGACGCCCGCGGAGATGGAGCGCGCAATACTCGCGGTCTGCGACGCGAACGGCATGGACAGCGGCGTGCACATCCGGCTCGTCGTGTCGCGCGGCGAGAAGATCACCCCCTACCAGAGTCCGGCGGCGAACCGCGGTGGCGCCACGGTCGTGATCATCCCGGAATGGAAGCTGCCCGATCCGGACACGCTCGAGCGCGGGCTGTCGCTTTTTACCGTGCACGTGCGCCGCGGCGCGCCCGACGTGCAGGACCCGATGTGGAACTCGCTGTCCAAGCTCAACTGCATCAGCGCCTGCATACAGGCCAACAAGGCGGGTGCCGACGAGGCATTGATGCTCGACCCGCACGGGTTCGTCGCGACCTGCAACTCGACGCACTTCTTCGTCGTGCGTGGCGGGGAGCTGTGGACGTCGACCGGACGGTACTGCCTGAAGGGCATCACGCGCGGCAAGATCATCGAGCTCGCACCGGAGCTCGACCTGGTCGCGCGCGAGAAGGACTTTTCACTGACCGAGGTCTACGACGCCGACGAGGCCTTTGTCACGGGCACGTTTGCCGGCGTGACGCCGGTGACGACGATAGACGGACGCACCATCGGTGCCGGGAGCCGCGGCCCGGTGACCGAAGCGCTGCAGCGCTGCTATCGCGCGCATGTCGATGCGCTGTATCCGGGCGATGGCGCCGGGGGCGGCGGAGCTCGGTGATGGACCCGGTCCGCATTGCGATGTGGTCGGGGCCGCGAAACATCTCGACCGCGATGATGCGCGCTTTCGGCAATCATCCCGACTGCTTCGTCACCGATGAGCCGCTGTACGCGTACTACCTGTCACGGACCGGTATCGATCACCCGATGCGCGACGCGGTGATTGCATCGCAGTCGACGTCGTGGCGCGAGGTCGTCGACTGGCTGTCGGGGCCGGTGCCCGACGGGAGCGCGGTCTGGTACCAGAAGCACATGACGCACCACCTGCTCGACGAGGTCGGACGCGACTGGTTCGACGCGGTGCGTCATTGTTTCCTGATCCGCGACCCTCGCGCGGTACTCGCGTCGTACGCCGCCAAGCGCGACACGGTCACGCTCGAGGATGTCGGCATGGTGCAGCAGGCGCGCATCTTCGACGAGGTCGTCGCGCGTGATGACGGCCGGGTGCCGCCGGTCGTCGACGCGGCCGATGTGCTCGGCGATCCGGCCGGTACGCTTGCGAAGCTGTGCGATGCGCTGGGTGTAGCCTTCGATGAACGCATGCTGTCGTGGCCGCCGGGGCGGCGCGATACCGACGGCGTATGGGCCGAGCACTGGTACGCGAACGTGGAGCGTTCGACCGGGTTCGGTGCGTACCGTCCGCCGCCTGAGGCATTGCCCGACGCACTCGAGACGCTTGCTGTGCAGTGTCAGCCGGCGTACGACGCGCTGAGAAGATATGCGCTGCGTGCGGATGCCGGCGTCGAGCCTGGTCGCGACCCGGGCGACGGGTAGGCCGGCCACGCGCACGACGGTCTCAGTTCGTGCGGCCCGCTGCCTGCGATGCGGTCGGTGGCGATGAGGTGGCGTCAAGCGCAGCCGCGAGGGCGCGAACCAGCAGCCGCGTCTTGAATTCACCCGGCGCGTCGAGCTCCAGCCGCGCCATCGCCTCCGGCCATCGTGAGGGGTCACCTTTCGCAATGGCGCGGGCGATTTCGAATGGTGAGCCCTGCCACTGCTTCAGCCGTTTCAGTGCGCGCACGAGCTGCTGTTCGACCGGCGTGAAGTCGCTGCCGAAAGGATAGTCAGGGAAGGCCTTGGGCGCGGCGTGTGTCGCCAGGCGCGCGTGCAGCCGTTCGGGCCGGTTGCTGCGGGCCGTGTCAGGAATACGCCAGTCGCGTGCGAGCTTGCCGCGGTCGCGCGCCTCGTTGGCGAGCACGTCCTGGAAGCGTGCGTCGGCGATACCGATCAGCGCCTGGATACATTCCTCGTCGCTGCGTCCGCGCAGGTCGGCGATACCGTATTCGGTGACGACGATGTCGCGCAGGTGGCGCGGGATCGTCTCGTGCGGGTAGTCCCAGACGATGTTCGAGCGCACCGCATCACCGCTGCCGCGCGTACTTCGCAACATAAGAATGCTGCGTGCGTCCTCCATCGCGTGCGCCATCGCGACGAAGTTGTACTGGCCACCGACGCCGCTGACGACCTGGTGGTCGACGAGCGCGTCGGATACCGCGGCTCCGGTCGCGGTCATCATCATGCAGGTGTTGACGAAGCGTGCGCGCTGGCGCTGGAGTTTCTCCAGCCGCTCATTGCCGCCGTAAAGCTGGTTGATCCGCGCGACCGACGTCATCCGGAAGCGCGGGCGCTCGTCGTCGTGGAGCATGTCGAGGAAGTCGTAGAACTCGCGGCTGCCGAGGAAGAAGGCGCCATCCATCACCGCGCCGCGGCCGGCGTGTTCTTCGGTGAGCAAGCCGGCATTCGCCTGCTGCTGCAGGCGCTCGTCGTCGAAGACTTCACGGCGCAGGATGCCGGCCCGGTAGAGGTGCATGAAGCCGTCCATGAACATCTCGCTGGCGCCGTAGAGACCGGTGGTGAACGGCGCGAGCCCCCCGATGCGTTCTGGCAGCGGTGCGGCGGTGCGGGCAGCCTCGTCGAGCAGTGCGCGGTAGCCGGTGTTGTCGCGTTGGCGCAGCAGCAGCGCGTGGACGAGCGCGTCGGACAGCGAGCCTATACCGATCTGCAGCGTGCCGCCGTCGGCGATGAGCAGACTCGCGTTCAGCCCGACCCAGTAGTCCTGGGTGCTCACCGGCATCCGTGGCAGTGCGAACGGGCGCCACGCCGGTTCCTCGGTTCTGACCACCTCGTCGAAGAAATCCTCGTCGACGATGGCGTCGCCGTGCATGAAGGGGAGCGCGGGGTGTACCTGGGCGATCAGCATCAGGTCGTGGTCCGGGCGGCGTGACGCACGGTCGACGAGATCGAGCGTGACGTCGGCGTTGCAAGAGAGGCTGAGCCTGCGGCGGCCGTCATGCACGCCTTCGGCCACGAGCTGCAGTGCGACGTTCACACCGCGGTCGAGCAGGTCGCGCGCGACGTGGGTGTAATTGCTGCTGATGTAGTGGCGTTGTGCGTGCGCGTTGCCGAGCATCGCGCCGGACTGCAGGTAGAACTCGCTGATCGTGACGTTGGGGGGCAGCGTGCCGGCGACGAGGTCGTCGATGTAGTCGAGGCGCGGATAGTCGTCACCGAAATGCCGCGCGACGAACGGCCCCAGGAAGCGCGCCTCGAGGTCGGAGCCTGGCTGCGGCGGATCCAGCGATAGCGCGGTCACGATTTCGAGCGAAATCCGCGCGTCCGCCTTCGCACGCCGGTAGAACGCATTGACCAGCGGATTCGGCTTCCCGAGCCCCAGCGGCAGCCCCATCACCACCCGCGGCCCCACCCGCGCCAGCGCCAACGCCACCACCCCCTCATACCCCATCGCGCCCCCTCGGGTCGGACCACGGCAACCCATTGCCCAGATTGAGTTTACGTCAAATAGCGTGCGTTCCGTGGTCCGACCCCGATTGAACGGTCCCGACGGGCGGGGGCGGTTGTCGGACGGCAGTGGGGCAGGTAGCCTCAAGAAAAATCACGATTCACGAATTTCTGGAGGCAACGTGGTGAATACCGTTCGCATCCTCGCGCCGGCCGGCCTGGCGCTGCTGGCCGCGATGCTTTGCATCGAACCGGTGCACGCACAGATCTGGGATCGGGTGCGTGAGCGTGCCGAGCGCTCGATCGAGGACCGCGCCGAGCGCGCGATGTCGAGTTCGGTCGAAGCCGCGCTCGATTCGGTCGAAAACGCAGTGGTCTGCGCGGTCACAGACCAGCGCTGCATCGACGAAGCGCGCGCCGAGGGGCGACCGGTCGTCATCGAGGACGAGGACGGTGAACTCGTCGAGGTGCGTGACGAGGACGGCGCCGTTAAGGACGACGGCCCGGGCGCGCCAAGGCCCGGTGAAGGCGTGTGGGCGAACTACGACTTCGTGCCCGGCGACCGCGTGATGTTCTTCGAGGATTTCGAAGGCGATCGCGTCGGGCGCTTCCCGCAGCGCCTGGAATTCCTCGGCGGCATGATGGACGTCGTCGAGTGGGAAGGCCGTCGCCTGCTGCAGTCGACCGACAACAGCAGCGTTTTCCGCATCGATCTCGGCGAGACGCTGCCCGAGCGCTTCACGATCGAGTTCGACGCCTACGTTTCCCGGGCCAGGACGCGAAACCGTATCGGGGTGTTCATGGACGACGACGTGAACCCGCGTCGCTTCCAGAGCCACGACTACTCGCACATCACGCTTGGCCGCAGCTCGGCCGGTGTCGACGGCCCGATCGAGAGCAGGCGCAGCCGCACCGATTATCACGAGGAGCTGACCCCGATCCGCATCGCCTTCGACGGCAGCTACGCGACGATGTACATCAACGAGGAGCGCGTCGCGAACCTTCCGAACGCGCAATTCGAGCGCAACGACTACCTGGTCTTCGTGCTCGGCGGTCGCGACGAAGAGCCGACCTACATCGGCAACATCCGCATCGCCGCCGGCGGCCTCGAGCTCTACGACCGGCTGATGGCCGACGGGCGTGTATCCACGCAGGGCATCTACTTCGACACCGGCAGCGCATCGATCCGTCCCGAGTCGACCGGCACGCTGACCGAGATCGGCTGGACGCTCGAGCAGAACCCGGACCTCCGGCTGCAGATCGAAGGCCACACCGACAGCGTCGGCGACGCCGACGCGAACATGCAGCTCAGCGAGCAGCGTGCCCAGGCCGTGCGCGACTACCTCGTCGACAGCTACGGCATCGACCCCGACCGCCTCGAATCGGTCGGCCGCGGCGAGGAAGACCCCGTCGCCGACAACAACACCTCCGAGGGCCGACAGGCGAACCGCCGCGTGGAGCTTGTGCGGATCTAGCGGGTTCCTGCGACCGATGGCGGCGCGCCTGTTGTAAAGTCTGCGGACCTTCGGCCGTGCTCGCCGGCATCGTCCGGCGAGCGCGGCAGTTCAAAAAGGAAAAAACACGATGTCCCTGTCCGTTTTTGCGCTCCGGCGCGTTGTCATATTCACCGTATTTGCAGGGCTGTGCGCCAGCGCAGCCGCCCAGGCCCCGATCGTCCAGCCGGGCAAGCCCGGCGACGCCAGTCGCGTGATCACCGCCGAGGAGGCGATCAGGCTCGCATCGGTGCGCTACTCTGCCGCCGACGTGAAGTTCATGCAGGACATGATCCCGCACCATCACCAGGCGCTGATCATGTCCGAGCTCGCCCGCGAGCGGGCCGGCGACAGCGCGCTGCGCGAGCTCGCCGAGCGCATCCATGCATCGCAGCAGGACGAAATCGCGTTCATGCAGGACTGGCTCGCCGAGCGCGGCGAACACGCGCCCGAGCCCGACGCCCACCACGCGATGCACATGAGCCACGACATGGCCGGCATGGCCAGCCCCGAGGACCTCGAGCGGCTCGCGGCATTGCGCGGCGCCGACTTCGACAGGCTCTTCCTCGAGCTGATGATCGAACATCACGAGGGCGCGCTGAAGATGGTCGAAGCGCTCCTCGAGACCGACGGCTCGGCGCATGACCCGGTGCTCTTCGAGTTCACGACCGAGGTGACCAACGACCAGACCGCCGAGATCGAGCGCATGGTCGCGATGCTCGCGAGCTACTCGCCCGATCCGCGCGCCGGCCTCGCGGCCGGTTTTCGCGATGCCGGCGAGGCGATCTGGAACCTCGAACTCGTCGCGGCGCTGCCCCGTCCCGACGGCTTCTTCGACCCGGAGAATCCCTCGGGCCTGCCGTGGCGGCGTATCTATGAGCAGAACGGCGATCCGCACGGCGAAGCCGACCCGGAAGACGACACCGCCGAGGCTGAAGACCCCGACGCCGACCAGCCCTCACAGGCCCGTGCCGAGGACAAGACGCGCTCGACACTGCTCGATTTCTCCAACACCGACATGGCCTTCGCGGGCGACATCCTCGTCGCCGGCAACTACCACGGCTTCAACATCTACGACCTGTCGGGCGACGTGCCCGAGCTCGTGAGCTCGGTCGTGTGTCCCGGCGGGCAGGGTGACGTGTCGATCGTCGGCGACCTCGTGCTCGTGTCCGTCGAGCAGACGCGCGCGCGTATCGACTGCGGCCTCGAAGGGACCGTCGGCAAGGTCAGTGAGGAGCGCTTCCGGGGCCTCCGCATCTTCGATATCAGCGACCTCACCGCGCCGCGCCAGGTCGGCGGCGTCCAGACCTGCCGTGGTTCGCACACCCACACGGTCGTCTCCGGACCCGACGAAGACGGCCGCGTGATCGTCTACAACTCGGGCACCTCCTCGGTGCGCGATGACGAGGAACTGGCAGACTGTTCCGACCAGCCGCCCCACTACGACGAGGGCACCGCGCTGTTCCGCATCGACGTCATCGAGATCCCGGTCGACGATCCGGCCTCGGCGCGCATCATCGACAGCCCGGCGGTGTTCGCCGACCCCGAGACCGGCCGCCTCGCCGGCCTGTGGGCGGGCGGTGACCACGGCGAAGGCACCCAGGAGACACGCGAGACCAACCAGTGTCACGACATCACGGTCTTCCCCGCGAAGAATCTCGCGGCCGGTGCGTGCGCGGGCAACGGGATCCTGTTCGACATCTCAGACCCCCGCAAGCCGAAGCGCATCACCGAAGTCGTCGACCCCGGCTTTGCGTACTGGCATTCGGCCACGTTCAACAACGATGGCACCAAGGTGATCTTCACCGACGAGTGGGGCGGTGGCATGCGCCCACGCTGCCGCGCATCTGACCCGATGAACTGGGGCGCCGACGCGATCTACGACATCGTCGACGGCGAGCTTGAGTTCAGGAGCTACTTCAAGATTCCGGCGCCACAGTCCGAGCAGGAAAACTGCGTCGCCCACAACGGGTCGATCATCCCGGTGCCGGGGCGCGACCTCTTCGTGCAGGCCTGGTACCAGGGCGGCGTCACGGTGATCGACTTCACCGACTCGGCCAACCCGGTGGAAATCGCCTGGTTCGACCGCGGCCCGATCGACGATGAAGACCTCATCCTGGGTGGTTACTGGTCGACCTACTGGTACCGCGATCGCATCTACGGCACCGAGATCGTCCGCGGACTCGACGTGTTCGCGCTGGTGCCGAGCGAGCACCTGAGCGAGAGCGAAATCGCCGCGGCGGCCATCAGCGAGGTGGGCGACGCGTTCAACCCGCAGCTCCAGGAAGTCGTGACCTGGCCCGACCACCCGGTCGTGGCGCGCGCATATGTCGATCAGCTGGTGAGAAGCGGGGACCTGTCGACGCAGCGCCGGGACACTGTCGAGTCACTGCTCGTGCGTGTCGAATCGGCACTGGAGTCGGGCCGGTCGGACAACGGGCTCGGCGAGGCGCTGGTCGCGCTTGCCACCGAGTTCCATGACGCCGGTCGCGACGGCGCGGACCTCGCCCGCAAACGCATGCAGGCGCTGGCCGGGACGCTGGAGCGTCTCGCACAGCAGGTCGGCTGACGGCGAGACGGCAGGCTCGGCCGGACGCGGCGTGTGCGTCCGGCACGAGCCGGTGGCCGCAACCGGCTACCAGATGAGGTGGAATCGTTCCTGGCGGCGGAAGACCCAGTGCCGTTCGCCCTGTTCGTCGAGGTAGGCCTCTTCCTCCTGGCGACAGCTCACCTGCTTGCCGTCCCATTCGGGGATCGGCATGCTCGCCTGCAGCTCGATCGAATGCCACGTCGATGGCAGCAGCTTCACGTCCCCGCGCACCGGTACGCCTTCCTGTGCATCCCAGCGTCCGATGAGCGGGCCGGCGCCGTGTCCGTGATCGCCGATGGGATGGGTGTAGATGGTGCCTTCGATGCCTTCGGACTCCATCTGCGCCAGCGCGTTGGCGAGTATCGCGTTGCCCGTGAGGCCGGGCTCCATGTGCTCGAGCAGGATGTCCTGCATCCGGTTCGACCTGGCGAGGCAGGCCTTCAGGCCCTCGGGCGGTGACGTCTCGCCCTCGCGCAGCACGTAGCCGTTGTGCTGGGTGTCGGTGGTCAGCCCCATGAAATCGAGCCCCACGTCGGTCCAGATCAGGTCGCCGCGCTCGATGACCACCGGGTCTTCGGACGGGACTTCGCCGGCGCGCTGTACCGACACCGACGGCTGGAACCAGGTCGCCATGCCCATCGACCGGATCTTTTCCCTGAGCCACCAGACCACGTCTTCGGTCGTGGTCTCACCCGGCGTGATCACCGCGTTGGAGAACGCCTCCGAGATCATCGCGTGGACGGTTTCCATCATCTGCCGGTAGCGCGGCATCATTTCCGGTATGCGCAGCGCGAGATAGTTCACGGCCAGCCGGTGCTCACGCTTGACCCGCTCCACGTAGGGGCCCATCGCGGCCTCCAGCGCCTCGCGCTCGCCGGCGTGCAGGCCATCGGCGAAGGCGTGCTCGGGGTCAATGTTCAGCACGATGTTGCGCGGGTCGCGATCCTCGAGCAGCTCGCGGAACAGCCGCCATTGCTCGTCGCCCCACAGTTCGGCGTCTTCGCCGGTCGGCGCCGGGCTTGACGAGCGGTACATCTCGTAGAGCCCGCCCTGCGTGGTCCCGCCGAGCGCGATGCGCTCCACGCCTTCGTCAGGCCCGCGATCGAAAAAGATGTAAATGGACCGGCGACGGGCGGCGAACGTGGTCGGCGCGGTGATCGAGAAGAACACGGGGTCTTCAGCGTACTCGCGCTGGGAGACGATCCACATGTGTACGTCGTACTCGCGCATCAGGCGCGGCAGCACCGTGTCGAGACGCGTTTCGACCCATGCGTGCTGTTCCTCGGCCTGCGCGCGCAGGTCCGGGAAGCTGTGATAACGGGCGGGCGCTTCTGCATCGGACGGGATGTAGACCGGCGACTGCGCGTGGACGCCGCCCGGTACGAGCAGCCACGCTGCAGCCAGGATCGCGACGAGGGACAGGCGCCGCGCGCCGCGTTCGTGGGCCATGCCAGGGCTGGTGGGACGCGAATGTGTATCGCTCATGCAGGACGACTCCGATGCGGATGAATTTCAGTCTTGGTGGTGACTCGCGTAGACCGTGACGTTGCCGTCCTTGTCGAAGGCCAGCACGTCGTAGGGGTCGCGCCGGTCTCCGACTTCCATGCCCGGCGAGCCGATCGGCATGCCCGGTACGGCGATGCCGGCGATGTCGGGCCGCTCGCGCAGCATGCGTGCGACGTCCTCGGCCGGTACATGGCCCTCGACCACGTAACCGTCGACGATGCCCGTGTGGCACGAGGCGAGTTCGCGCGTCAGCCCGGCGTCGATCTTGATCTGCGTGAGCCGGTGATCGTCGACCATGTGCGCGTTGACGGTGAAGCCCTCGTCGCGCAGGTGGTCGACCCACAGCGTGCAGCAGCCGCAGGTCGGCGACTGGTAGACCTCGACGGTCGGCAGCGCGTCGCGGTCGGAGGTCTCATCGGCGAGGGCGGCGGGTTGCACGGTGAGTGCAGCGGCGGCGAGTGCGAGTGCCGACAGGGTGATGGCGAGCGCGCGGGCCGGCGTGCGGTTAATCTGGAGGTGTGGCATCTGGAGTCTCCGGGGGATGCTCGGGAGCAGGGGGGATATTCCCATTGTAGCCGGACGCGCGTTCCGGGGGCGTCGATCCGGCGCGTCGCCGCGACCCGGGAGCACGGTGCGCCGCGCCGGCGTCAGAGCTCCCCGTCGACCGTCAGGCCGCCGGCACGCCGCGGATCGGCGGCGGCTTCGAGCTGGCCCGCGGAATGCAGCCGCGTCGCGCCGACGCCGCCGAAGAACATCGACGGCCCGTCGAAGCGGCGCACCGGCCACTCGAGCGCGTCGGCGTCGATCCCGGGCTCGCACGCGACCTGCCAGCCGCCGTTGCGGTGTTCCAGGTGCAGTCGCGGGTGCGCGATGGCCTCGGCCAGGCCCAGCCCGCCGCCGAGATGATGCAGGAGCACCTGGAACAGCGCGGACGTGATCCGGTCGGCGCCGGGCGAGCCGATCGCGATCACCTCGCTTTCGTCGTCGCGCACCGCAACCGTCGGCGCCATGTTCGACGGGACCGGCGTGCCCGGTGGCCCGATGATCGGCCCCCGGTGGTTGAGCTCGAGTTCGCCGAGACAGTTGTTGAGCCACAGGCCCGTGCCCGGTGGCATCAGCCCGGACCCGTAGCCGGCCGACAGCGTGATCGCGCACGCGAGGCCGTCACTGTCGGTGGCCGACACGTGCACCGTCGAGGGCGACTGCAGTGCCAGCGCGAAGCGCCGCGCGCGCGACATCAGCTCCACGCACTCGGTTTCCGGCGTGTCACTGGTGTCGAGTCGGGTGCGGCGGAAATCCAGTGCCAGGTGCATCACCCGTGCCACGCGCGCGACGTCGGCCGCGCCAGCGCCCGCCGGCAGCGGCCAGCCCGCCGCATGCAGCATCGCCGCGAGCACCGCACCGCCGATCGCCGGGGGTGGCGTGGTCGCGATGCGCCAGTCGCCGACGTCGACGGCGAGCGCGTCGCTGACTGTCGCCCGGCAATTCGCGAGGTCTTCGAGCGTGAGCATCCCATCGCGTTCGAGCACGTGGGCGCTGATCGCGCGTGCCAGCTCGCCGCGATAGAAATCATCGGCACCGAGGCGCGCGATACGCTCGAGACTGTCGGCGAGCCCGGGCACGACGATCGGCTCACCGGCGTCGCGCAGTTGGCCCTGCGCGTCGTGCAGCGCCGCGTGTCCGTCGGTGCTGCGCCCGAAGACGACGTCGCGCGAGTAGCCGAGGTAGTGATGGCACGCGCCCGGGAGCGGGAAGCCCTTGCGCGTGCACGCGATCGCCGGTTCGAACAGCACCGCCCATGGCAGCCGTCCGGCATGGCGCCACGCGGCGTCGAGCGCGGCGAGCGTCGCGGGTACGCCGACCGCACCTGCGTCGACGCGGGTTGTCACGCCACCGCCGTAGGCCATGTCGACAGTCTCGAGGCCGCGCCCGAGCGCTTCGGGCGCAAGTCCCGCACCCGGCATGCGCACCTGCCCGTCGATACTCAGCGCGGCCGCCCCCGGCTGGTGCAGTGTCACGTAACCGCCGCCGGCGAGCGCGCACACGCCGGGCTCGGTGTTGGCACTGACCAGCGCGGCGGCAATTGCAACATCGACCGCGTTGCCACCGGCGCGCGCGATCTCCGCGCCGGCGTCGGCGGCGAGCTGGGAACTGGCGGCGACCGCGACCCGCATGCGCTTGCAAGACCCTCCCGTGACCGGATGCGGACACCGTGGCCTGCTATTGTGCCCATGTACGACCGTGCAATGCACCGGAGGCCGCACCCCAATGCCCCTGAACAGCACCCGAATCCGGGTCGGCCATGTCGCCGGCATCGCCGTGGATCTCGACTGGAGCCTGCTGATCATCTTCGCGCTGATCACCGGCGCGCTGGCGATGGGCCTGTTCCCGGCCTGGCACCCGGAGTGGCCGGTCGCGCTGCGCTGGGGTGCGGCGCTCGCGGCGGCGGCGCTGTTCCTCGCCTCGGTGCTCGCCCACGAGCTCGCCCACGCGCTGGTCGGCCGCCGGCGCGGCATCAGCATCCGCCAGATCACGCTGTTCGTGTTCGGCGGCATGGCGCACATGGACGACGAGCCGCGCGACTGGCGAGACGAGTTCTGGATGGCGATCGCGGGGCCCGCCGCGAGCCTGCTGATCGGTGTCGCGTGCCTGTTCATCGCCGCAACGCTCATCGGCCCGATTGACATCGATCCCGAACGTCCGCAGGACTTCCTGTCGGCGCTTGGCGTGCTGCCTTCGGTGCTGCTGTGGCTCGGGCAGATCAACATCATCCTTGGCATCTTCAACCTCGTGCCCGGTTTCCCCCTCGACGGCGGGCGCGTGCTGCGCGCGCTGCTGTGGGGCGCGACCGGCGATATGCGCCGCGCGACGCGTCACGCGTCGACCGCCGGTCAGCTGTTCGCGTGGCTGCTGATCGGCACCGGGGTCGCGATGGCTCTAGGCGTGCAGGTGCCGGTCTTCGGCAGCGGGCTCATCGGTGGCCTGTGGCTGATGTTCATCGGCTGGTTCCTGAACAACGCGGCCGTGATGAGCTACCGGCAGCTGCTGACGCGCGATGCGCTGGACGCGGTGCCGGTGTCGAAGCTGATGCGCGCGGCGCCGGCCGGGGTCGACGCCGGCGCGAGCGTGCGTGAACTCGTCGACGACTACCTGCTCAACAGCGACCAGCGCGCGTTCCCGGTGCTCGACGATGGCCGGCTGGTCGGCCTTGTCAGCCTGCAGGACGTGCGCCCGCTGCCACAGTCGAACTGGCCGCACGTGCGCGTCGCCGAGGTGATGACGGCTCGCGACCGGCTCGTCACCGTCGCGCCCGGTGACGACGCGTTCGAGGTGCTCGGGCTGCTTGGACGCCACGGGGTCAACCAGGTCCCGGTGATCGACGCGCAGGGCCGCGTGGTCGGACTCGTGCGCCGCGAGGACATCCTGCGCTGGCTGACGCTGTTCGGTGACGGCGGCCCGGTGCGCGGGCGAATCTCGGGTCAGCGCTGATCCCGCACAGCGCGCATGCACGCGCCGCGTGCCCACCGGCCGCGCCGGCATCGCACCGCGTGCGTCAACCCGGGTGACTGCTGCGCATCGCGCCCGCCCACCACTGCTCGACGAGCTCGCAGAGGCGTTCCGGGTACGCGGCAGGGATCCAGTGCTCGGCGGGCAGCTCGACGAAGTCGGCATCCGGCAGCGATGCGAGCCGCCGGGCAGTCAACGCGGCGTCGGTCATGCCGGTCCCGCTGGACTGCAGCACCAGTGACGGGCTGCGCACCGCATCCACCGCCGGTTCACGCATCAGCTCGACGAAGTTCGCGAGCAGCTGGCCGGTCGGCACCACGCCCAGGTCATGGCGCAGCGAGCCGTGCACGCGCAGTGCGTCATCGACGGCCTCGCCGCGTCTGCGGGCCTCGTGGACGGGCTGGTCGAGCGCGCGCAGGTCCACCTGGCGCAGTCGACGCCGGCGCATGCCGATGCGGTTACACAGGCCCGCGAGCCGTGCGAGCGCGTCCAGCAGCGGCGCGATCCGCCGGATGCGCGCGAGCGGCCCGCGCAGCGCCGGGCGCAGCATAGGCTCGACGAGCACCAGCCCCGCGCAGCGCCGCGCGTAGCGGGCCGCGAAGTGCAGCGCGATGTTGGCCCCGAGGCAGTGGCCGAGGACGACCGCCCGTTCGATACCCTCGTGATCGAGCAGCGCGACGAGGTCGTCGACCCAGTGCGTCATCCGCGCCGGACCGCGCCACACCGACGCGCCGTGCCCGCGCAGGTCCGGGCGCAGCAGTCGCGTGTTTTCACGCAGCGCGCAGTGGTCGACGAAGTGCCACCAGCGCGTACCGTTGCTCGCCGCACCATGCAGCAGCACGAGCGCGGGGCCGTCGGCAGGCGCCTCCGGGGTGCTGCGCCGGTACGCAAGCGTGGCGCCGTCAGCGGCGGTGTAGTGGCGAATCGCGTCGCTGTCGTCGGTGTCGTTCATCGTGACCTGCACGATACGATGCCGCGGCCGGTGCCGTCAGCCCTGTCCGGTGATCGCGCGCGCCAGCGCATGGTAGAGCGGCAGCCCGATCAGCACGTTGAACGGGAAGGTCAGTCCGAGCGCGGCGAGCATCGCGAGCCCGATATCGGCGTCGGGCACCGCCGCGCGGATCGCCGCCGGCGCGGCGATGTACGACGCGCTCGCGGTGATCGTCATCAGGATCACCGTGGACCCGGCCGGCAGCCCGAGCAGCCACGCGACGCCAAGCCCGAACATCGCGAGCACCGGTGGTGCGACCAGCGCGAACACGAGCACGCGCCAGTGGCGCAACGGCAGCGGACGCAGCGTCTCGGCGGCGGTCAGGCCCATCTCGAGCAGAAACAGCGCGAGCACCGCGGTGAACGCGCCGGTGAACAGCGCGGTGACCTCGGAGCCCACGACTGGACCGTACAGCGTCCCGATGACGACGCCGCCGGCAAGCAGGATCACGCCGCGGTTGGTCAGCGTCTCGTGCCAGATCGACGGCGTGTCGGACGCGTGCTTGCGGCTCGGTCCGAGCGCGCGATAGATCGCGATGCCGGCGATGATCGCCGGCAGCTCCATCGCGACCAGGTACAGCGTGACTTCCGGGCCGACCGGGAGCCCGCGCGACTCGACCCACGCGAGCGCGACGGCGAAGGTGCCCGCACTCACCGAGCCGTAATGGGCAGCGAAGCTGGCACTGTCGGCCGATGACAGGCCGACGAGCCGCCGCAGCACTGGCACCAGCAGCAGCGCGATTGCACCGCCCAACGCCGCGACGGCGCCGAGCTCGACGACTACGCGCCAGCCGATGTTGCCATGCAGCGCCATGCCGCCCTTGAGCCCGATCGTGAGCATCAGCAGCAGGCTCAGCGTGTCATAGGTCGCGCGCGGCAGTGTCAGGTTCGAGCGCACCAGTCCGGCCACGAGGCCCAGCAGGAAGAAACTGACAATGATGTCGGGCATGCGCGGCTCCGCTGGCGACGACGACGGCCCGGGTGGTCGCCGGGTCGAATCGGGCGCCATATTCTCACAATCGCCGGCGGACCCGGGGCGGTGGAATCGGGTAACGTGCGCGCATGAACCTGTTCCGGACAACAACGGGCGCGGGCACCCGCTCGCCCGTCCACTCGCGTGCCGTTCGCCATGCCTGAACGCTGCACGATCGATGCCGCGCTCGACGCGCTCGCCGACGGCGCGACCCTCGTGACCGGCAATGTGCGCCTGTCGCGCCGGCTGCTCGGCGACGAGGCGCTGCGCGCCCGCGCGGGTGGATCGAGCGTCTGGCGCAGCGGTGACGTGCTGCCGTGGCAGGCGTGGCTGGCACGGCTGCACGGCGATGCACTCGCCGGCGGTGTGCTTGGCACGGCGCGCCGCCGCGTGCTGTTGTCGGCCGCGCAGGTCGAGGCCTGCTGGCAGCAGGTCGTGCACCGTGACCTTGCGCGCGATCCGGCTCATCGCCATGGACTGCTGCAGCCGGAACTCGCGGCCCGGCATGCCGCCGACGCGCACGCGCTTTGCCTGGCATGGCGCGTGGCGCGCGGCGCCATCGCGAGCGGTCGCCATCACGAGGATGTCGCGGCGTTCCTGCGCTGGTGGGATGCCTTCGAAGCGGAACTCGACGCGCATGGCTGGCTGCATTCCGGAGAGCTTGCCGACTGCGCCGTCGCGTGGTTCGGGGACACGACGTCGTTGCGCCCGCGGGCGCTCTACCTCGCCGGGTTCGAGGAATACACGCCGCAGCAGCGGGCGCTGATCGACGCGCTCGAGGCGCTGTCGGTGCCGGTGCGCGAGATCGAGGCGCCCAGGTGCCCGGGGGCGCAGGTCGGCCGCGTCGCGGCGCTCGACGCCGACGACGAGATCCGCCGCGCCGTCGGGTGGGCGCGCGCGCGTCTCGCGGCTGAGCCCGCGGCGCGGCTCGGCATCATCGTCCGGGATCTTCAGCAGCGCCGCGAGGCGCTCGCGCGCGCGCTCGATGCCGCACTCGATCCGCCGGCGACCCGCGAACCGGGTCGGCGGCTGCACCGGCCTTGGAACGTGTCGCTGGGCCCGAACCTCGCCGACGAACCGCTCGTTGCCGACGCCCTGCTGCTGATCGAGGCGGCGGGCGGGCATCTCAGCTTCGATGTCGCCAGCCGGCTGCTGCGTTCGCCATTCATTGCCGGCGCCGAAGACGAACGCGACGCGCGCCTGCGCGTCGAACGCGAGCTGCGACGGCGCGGCGGCGAACGCATGGGCACGGCGTGGGTGGCGGGAATGCGAAGGCGTGCCGACGATGCGCCGCTCGCGCCGGGCTTCGAAGCCGCGTGCGCACGCATGCTCGAGCGCGCCGCTGCGATGACCCGGCGCGCGCCGCCCGAGGCCTGGGCCGAGCACTTCGCCGGGCTGCTCGAGGCCGCCGGCTGGCCCGGCCAGCGTGGCCTCGACAGTCACGAATTCCAGGTGCTGCAGCAGTGGCAGTCGCTGCTGGGCGAGTTCGCCGCGCTCGGCGCGGTGTTCGGCGCCGTCGATGCCGGCACGGCGCTGTCGCGGCTGCGACACCTGCTGGTGTCCCGGCCGTTCCAGCCGCACAGGTCACCCGCGGCGGTACAGGTGCTCGGCCAGCTCGAGGCCATCGACCAGCGGTTCGACGCGCTGTGGATCATGGGCTGGCACGACGAGGTCTGGCCCGAATCGCCGCGGCCCAATCCCTTCCTGCCGCTGCGCGTGCAGCGCGAGCGCGGCCTGCCGCATGCGACGGCGGCGCGCGAGCTCGAGTTCGCCGAACGCCTCGGTGCACGCCTGATGGCTGCGGCGCCCGAGGTCATCGTGAGCTGGCCGGCGCGCGATGGCGACCGGCCGTTGCGGCCGAGCCCGCTGATCGTCGACCTGCCCGAGGTCGAGGTCTCCGGCGCGCACTCCCGCGACACCGATCCTGCACCGCTCGAGCCGTTCGACGACTTTGCGGGTACGCCGCTGGATACCGACGGCCACGTCGCCGGCGGCGTGGCGCTGTTCTCCGACCATTCGCGCTGCACGTTCCGTGGCTATGCGCTGCACCGCCTGAAAGCCGAAGCCCTCGACACGCCCGGTGACGGCATCGACCCGATGACGACCGGCACGCTAGTGCATGCGGTGCTCGAGCGACTGTGGCGTGATCTCGGCGACCAGGCCACGCTGGCCGCGCTCGCACCGTCGGCGCGGCAGGCGCGGGTCGCCGACGCAGTCGACGCCGCGCTCGCCGGACTCGAGGCGCGCATCCCGGTGCGCCCGAACGCGCGGCTGCTGCGCGAGGAACGCGCGCGGCTGATGAAGCTGATCGACGGCTGGCTGGACCGCGAACTCGAGCGCAGCGCGTTCCGCGTCGTCGACCGCGAGCGCGACGTGACGGTGTCGGTGCGTGGTCTCACGGTACGCGGGCGCATCGATCGTATCGATGCGCTACCCGACGGCCGGCGCCTGCTGATCGACTACAAGACCGGGAGTCCAAGCCCCGCGCACTGGTACGGCGAGCGTCCGCAGGATCCGCAGCTCCCGCTCTACGCGCTGTCGGGCGAGGGCGGTGACACGCTCGCCGGGCTGCTGTTCGCGCGGGTGCGCGTGCACCAGTGCGAATGGCTCGGCGTGACGCGTGAACGCGGCATCGTCGAAGGGGTCCGCATCGCCGGTGACTCGGGACGCGGCGGCGCGCCCGACTGGGACACGCTGCACACGCAGTGGGTCGCGATGGCCGAACGACTGGCGGCGCTGATCATGGCAGGTCGCGCCGACGTCGATCCGGAGCGCGATACATGCCGTTACTGCCATCTTGGCGCATTGTGTCGCGTCGAGGAAATCATCGGCATCGTGCCCGGTGAAGGCGCCGACGACCCCGTCGCCACGTCGGGTGACATGCCTGCCGGGCATCGCCGGCGGACGTCGGGGGGCGACGCGTGAGCGCCGACAGCAGCGCCGCGGCCGGGCGTGTGGTCGATGCCGACGTACGCGCCGAGGTCATCGACCCCGCGCGGTCTTTCATCGTCCAGGCGCCCGCGGGCTCGGGCAAGACCGGACTGCTGACACAGCGTTACCTGCGCCTGCTCGCGACCGTCGACCATCCGGAAGAGATCGTCGCGATCACGTTCACGCGCAAGGCCGCCGGCGAGATGCGCGAACGCATTGTCGGCGCGCTGCACGCGGCCGGTCATGACACGCCGCCCGACGATGCGCACGCGAGACGCACATGGGCACTGGCGCGCGCGGCCCGCGAGCGTGACGCCGAGGCCGGGTGGGGGCTCACGCGCCATCCGGCGCGCATGCGCGTGCAGACCATCGATTCATTCAACGTCACGCTGACGCGCCAGATGCCATGGATGTCCGGGCTCGGGGCGCCGCCGGCCATTCACGACAATGCCACCGACCTGCACGTGCTCGCCGCGCGTCGCGTGATCGCACGACTCGAGGATGACGCGCCGTGGGCCGATGCCATCGCGACACTGCTCGGTCATCTCGACAACCGCGTCGATACCGCCGTGGAGCTGCTCGCCGGCATGCTTGCGCGCCGCGACCCGCTGCTCAGGCACCTGCTCGGCGCGCGCGGTGGCGACGATCGGGCGGTGCTCGAGGCGGCGTTTGCGACCGAGACCGCACGCCATCTTCACCGCCTGTGCACCGCGCTGCCGCGTGCGCTGCACGACGAGATCGCCGTGCTCGCGGCCATCGGTGCGGGCACGCTCGTCGCCGAGGACCCCGACCGGGCGGGGGCGTTGGCCGCGTGTGACGCGCTGGAGGCGCTGCCCGGTGCCGACCCCGACCGACTGCCACAGTGGCTCGGCATCCGCCACCTCTTGCTGACCAATGACGGTGATTGGCGCAAGCCCGGTGGTATCAACAAGCGTCTCGGTTTCCCAACGTCACGCGGCGACGAGAAGGCGCGCCTGAAGGCGGTGCTGGAGGCGCTCGACGGGCATGACATCGCGCGTACGCTGCTTGACCAGGTGAAAGTGCTGCCACCGGCGCGTTTCGACGACGCCCAGGAGGTCGTGC
>PWYM01000258.1 GCA_003567855.1 Gammaproteobacteria bacterium
ACCCGCCCGGTGAGCTCCGCGGTGACCGCGAGCGCCCACGCGAGCGCGATCGTGCCGAGCAGCAGCGGCGACGCCCGCCACAGCGGCGGGCGGGTGGTCACGCCGCCGCCGAGGGCTCGTGTTCCATCTTCCACGCCGTCTGGATCGTGTTGCGCCCGTCCCATGACCACGTCATGCCGTGCTGCGGCAGGTTCACCCGGTAGCGGCGCGACTTGCCGATGTAGGCCGGCGCGCCCTTGACCGTCGTGAACGCGCTGTCGTGGAGCGTTGCCGTGCTGCCGTCGGGTGACGACTGGATCGGGCTGAGATCGGCCTCGACCATGCCTTCGACGACGAACTGGCCGTCGGCCGCGTTCGCCTCGTGACGGATCGGCGCGCGCTCGACGGCGACCAGTTCACCGACCAGCGACGCCATGTCGGCGAGCGGGCCGCCGAGTTTGCCGCCGAACGCGTCGACCAGCGCATTGAACTGTGCGTCGCTCGCGCGATCGTCGATGATGATGACCGAGCGCCAGTTGCCGTTCAGTGCATTGCCCGGAATGTGCGCGACGTTCGCGAGCGTGAGTCCCGAGACGTCCACGCTGCCGACCGTGCCACGCTCGAGTTTGAAGGCGATCACGCCGAAGCACTCGCCGCCGTCCGGATCCTCGCCGATGAAACACGGGCACGGTGTCGCGCACGAGCAGATCTCGAGCATCGTGCCTTCGAGGCTGTAGCTGTTGTTGCTGGATGTGGTCATGGCGCTGCCTCCCCCCTTTCAGCCCTAGATGACCGAAGCCGATATTGTGCAAGCCGACGGCAATGACCCAGAAGGCGTTTTTGAACGCGAATTACGCGATCGGGGCGCGGGGGCTCCCCCGAGCGGCGGGCGCCAGCGAATGCGGCGATGTCCGCTGTCGCGGCACTGGGGCATAATCTGCGCACCACCGGCGCGCCGCATGCTTTTCCGCGGATCGATGCGGCGCATTCACTGGCAGTCCCACGGAATCCGATTGATGTCACCAGCGCTCCCTGCCGTCGAAGACGTGCTCACGTTGCCTTCGCTCATCGAACTCGCGGTGCCCCCTGAATGGGAAGACATCAACGGTCATGTCAACGTGCAGCACTATCTCGCGATCTACGAGCGCGCAACGCCCGGGGTGCTCGCGCAACTCGGCCTCAGCGAGGACGCCGTTCGTGAGCAGCGCTTCGGCGTCTTCGACCTCGCGCACCACATCCGCTACATCGCCGAGATCCACGTCGGCGATCGCGTAAGCGGCCATCTGCGCTACGTCAGCAAGAGCGCAAAGCGCGTCCTCGGCGTGTTCTTCATCGTCAACCACACGCGTGAGCGGCTCGCGGCGACGATCGAGTTCCTCGCGATTGGTGCGGACCTGGAGGCGCGGCGTGCGGCCGCATGGCCCGACTCCGTGGTCGAACACCTGGGCGCGCTCGTTGACACTCACACGCAGCTGCGGTGGCCGGTGCCGCTGTCCGGTGTGCTGTCATCGTGAGGCGCGCGCTGCGCAACCGTTGAATCATCGGCTCGGGTCGCAGGATAATGGCGGTCCGAGCAGGCCACGCGTGGCCGCGCCTTCCGCCGTTCTGTGCCGCGGTCCGCGTGCGTCGGCCGACTCCGGCCCAGACGAGGAGGGCGTTACGATGAACCGATGGCTTCTGATTACCGCCGCCTGCGTCGCCTCCGCGGGGATGGCGGCAGGCGCCGTGCTCGCCGACCCGAAGCACGCGACCTTCCAGGCCGACAATGTCGCCTGGCAGCCCGGGCCGGCCTCGATGGAAGCCGGCGCCGAGTTCACCGTGCTGTATGGCGACCCTTCAGATGAAGGGCCCTTCACGATGTGGATCAGGCTGCCGGCCGACTTCACGATCATGCCCCACGTGCATCCGTCGACCGAGAATGTCACGGTGATCAGCGGCACCTTTCACATGTCGCCCGGCGAGACGCTCGACAGGGACAACGCGATGACCAAGCCGGCCGGTTCCCACACCTGGTTCGAGGCCGGCTCACCGCACGCCGCCTGGACGTCGGAGCCCACGATCATCCAGCTCCACGGGATCGGTCCCTGGGATATCGAATATGTGGATCCCGAAGATGATCCACGTCACCGCTAGACGCAATTGATGCCCCCGTCCGATCAGCCGCACGCACCGGCTGTCCGTCGACTGCCCGTCGAGGGCATGCATTGCGGTGGGTGCGTTTCGCGTGTCGAGAAGGCGCTGGCGGCTGTGCCGGGCGTCTCCGGGGTGTCCGTCAACCTCGCAACGCGTGAGGCCACGTTCGAGCCGGGCGACGGGTTCGACTTCGATGCGGTGCGCCGCGCGTTGCGCGGCGCCGGCTACGACACGCCGGCGGCCGATGCCCCGGCACGGGATCCGCGTGCCGGGGCAGATGCGGAAATCCACACCGCGTGGAGACGCTTCCTGGTCGCGGCGGTCCTGACACTGCCGGTGTTCGTGCTCGAGATGGGCAGCCACCTTTGGCCGGCGCTGCATCATGCGATCCACGGCGCGATAGGCACGGGGACGCTGCACCTCGTGCTGTTCGTGCTCACCACCGTCGTGCTGTTCGGGCCGGGTCGCGTGTTCTTCCGACTCGGTTTCCCGGCGCTGCTGCGCGGGGCGCCGGAAATGAACTCGCTGGTCGCGCTCGGCACCGGTGCGGCGTGGGCGTACTCGGTGGTCGTGACGTTCGCGCCGCAGGTCATGCCCGAGGGCGCCGCGCAGGTCTACTACGAGCCGGCCGCGGTGATCGTCACGCTGATCCTGCTCGGCCGCTTCCTCGAGGCCCGCGCGCGCGGTCGCACCGGTGCGGCGATCGAGCGACTCCTCGGGCTGCAGGCCCGCGAGGCCAGGGTCGAACGTGACGGCGACGTGGTCACGGTGGCGGTCGACGACGTGCACCGCGGCGACATCGTGCGCGTGCGCCCGGGCGAGACGGTCCCCGTCGACGGTGAAGTCGTCGACGGGGATTCCCACGTCGACGAGTCGATGATCACCGGCGAGCCGATCCCGGTCGCGAAGCGCGCAGGCGGTCGGGTTGTCGGCGGTACCGTGAACGGCACCGGCACGCTGCGGGTGCGTGCCACCGACCTCGGCGAGGACGCGGTCATCGCGCGCATCGTGCGCATGGTGCAGCAGGCGCAGGCGGGCAAGCTGCCGATCCAGGCGCTAGTCGATCGCATCAGCGGGGTGTTCGTGCCCATCGTCATCGTGGTCGCGGTGCTGACATGGCTGACGTGGTGGTTCGTCGGCCCGGCGCCTGCGCTCGCGCTCGCACTGGTCAACGCGGTGGCGGTGCTGATCATCGCGTGCCCGTGCGCGATGGGCCTCGCGACGCCAACGTCGATCATGGTCGGCGTGGGCCGCGGCGCCGAACAGGGCATCCTGTTCCGCGGCGGTGAGGCACTGCAGACGCTTCGCAACGCGGCGCTGGTCGCGCTCGACAAGACCGGCACGCTCACCGAGGGTCGCCCCGAGCTCACCGATCTCGTCGTGCTCGACGGGGCCGGTCTCGACGAGACCGAGGTACTGCGCCTGGCCGCCGGCGCCGAGCAGGATTCCGAGCACCCCGTGGCCGCCGCGGTCGTCGCGGCTGCGAGAGTGCAGGGTGTCGACTTACCGGAGGCGAGCGGTTTCCAGGCCCACGCCGGGCACGGCATCGAGGCCAAGGTCGACGGCCGTGCCGTGAAACTGGGTACCCCACGGTATCTGGAAGCCGAGGGCATCACGACTGCCGCCGCGGCCGATACTGTCGACGGCCTTGCCGCCGCTGCGCGCACGCCGCTGCTGCTCGCCGTAGACGGTCGGCTGGTCGCGGTACTCGCGGTCGCCGACCCGGTCAAGGGCGGCACGCGGGAAGCACTGGCGGCACTGAAGCAGCGCGGTATGCGGGTCGCGATGCTCAGCGGCGACAACCGGCGTACCGCCGAAGCGATTGCCGCCGAGCTCGGTATCGACGAGGTACACGCACAGCTTTTGCCTGAAGACAAGGTCACGACATTACAGCGCCTGCGCGAACGCCACGGCGCCATTGCCTTCGTCGGCGACGGGATCAACGATGCGCCGGCACTCGCCGAGGCCGACGTCGGGATCGCGATCGGCTCGGGCACCGACGTCGCGATCGAGAGTGCCGACGTGGTGCTGATGTCGGGTGATCTCAGAAACGTCGCGAACGCGATCGCGCTGTCGCGCGCGACGATGCGCAATATCCGCCAGAATCTCTTCTGGGCGTTTGCGTACAACGCTGCGCTGATCCCGGTTGCTGCCGGCGTGCTCTACCCGCTGTTCGGGCTGCTGCTGTCGCCGATGCTCGCCGCGCTCGCGATGGCGCTGTCGAGCGTCTGCGTCGTAAGCAACGCGCTGCGCCTGCGGCGCTTCCGCGCCCCGGTGCCGTTGCCTGCATGAGGGCGCATGCGTGTTCCGAGGGCGTTGATCATGTACCAGTCTGAGCTGTCGTTTCGCACCCCGGGTCGGGGTCTGCTCGACATCACCGGCGAGATCGCGGACGTGGTCGCCGAGGCGGGTGCACGCACCGGGCTCTGCCAAGTGTTCATCCGCCACACCAGCGCGTCGCTGGTGATCACCGAGAACGCCGACCCCGACGTCCACCGCGACCTCGAAACCTTCATCGGCGACCTGGTCCCGGACGGTGACCCGCGCTTCGTGCACCACGCCGAGGGCCCGGACGACATGCCCGCGCACGTGCGCAGCGTACTGACACAGACGCACCTCGCGATTCCGATCACCGACGGGCGGCTGGCGCTCGGGACGTGGCAGGGCATCTACCTGTGGGAACACCGCACGCGCGGCCACGGGCGGCGCGTGGTGGTGACGGTGCAGGGCTGACCGACGCTCAGGCCTCGGGCGGCGTCCTGGTCAGCCGTTTCCCGAAGGCGCACGACGAACGGGGCCGACGGGTGTCCGGTGAGCACCACGTCTTCCATTGCGCGGGTAATCGCGACGTAGAGCAGGCGCGCCTCATCTTGGCTGCGAGCATGCCAATGCGTTGATCACTGTGAAGGGCACAGTTCTCGGATTGCACCCCTCTGCGCTCGCGAGCGCGATGCGTTCGACTGTCGGTCGACCGTCGCCGGGAGCCGCTACCGATGCAATTTCGGCGCCCGGTACAGGTTCGGACGCTGAGCTCGGTATCGGCGACGTGATACGGGCGTACGGCGGATCACCGGAAGGTCGATGGTGGTCCGCCGTGCTTCACGCCGCGCCGGCCGGCGATCGCGCTAGCGGCCCAGGCCCTCGTGCGCGTCGAACAGTCCCTCCGGGTCATACGTCTGCTTGACGCGCCGCAGG
>PWYM01000107.1 GCA_003567855.1 Gammaproteobacteria bacterium
AGCTCTTCCTCGAGGATGCGATGCTGCATGCGTGCGTTCGGGTCGAGCGCGGCGGGATCGAAATCGGCACGCAGGCGTTCGAGCGCATCGGCAAGCAGGGCGCGGTCGGCGGCAATCCCCTCGGCGGACCAGTCGTCCCAGCGCGCGCCGGCAGGGTCGTGGCCGAGTCGTGCCGCCATGATCGGACTTGCCTCGAGCATGTCTTCGTAGACGCGGTCGAAGAACGCCAGCAGCCGCTGCGAGGCGGCGTCGACCGCGGCGTCGGGTACGACATCGGCGGCCGCAGCCGTGGTGACTTCGGACGCGGTATCACGGGGCCGTTCCTCGGCGGGCGGCGTGCACGCACCCAGCGCGACCACCACGGCGACCGCCACGCCCGCGCCAAGCGCCGTTCGCACGCGTCGGCCGCCACCGACCTCCATCAAGCCGCCTGGTTGCATGTCTGTCGTCCTGCTCAGCGTGCCGCCGGTGGCAGGTCACGCGGCGGAGGTTCACCGTCGATGCGGGCGTTGAGGAACTCGACGCGCGCCAGCCTGCCGTCGCGCACCTCGGCCACGCCCATCACCCGCGAGTAGCGCACCTCGTCGCCGGTGATCGCGCGAACGTAGTGATAGGTGAAAGTGCGGTTGCCCTGGTCGAAGCCCTCGCGAAACGGCAGCAGGATCTCGACGTTGTCGGTGTCGGTCTGGATGCGTCGAAAGTGGCGCGCAAGCTCCGCGGGTCCCGGGCCGAACTCGTTGCCGTTGATGATCATCACGGCGTCATCGGTCCAGTACTGCGCGAAACTCTCGGCGGTGAAACCCGCCTCCTCGTCGTGCATCGCCTCGTTCCACCATTCGAACATCGCGACGAGCACGTCTCCGGGCGCCTCGTCGGCCGCGGCGACGGGCGGCGCAAGCCACAGCCACGCGACGGTGGCGATGATCAGGTAGTGGCGCATTCTTCTGCTCCTTTTGCTACAAGCTGCATTGTCATAGAGGTTGGGTGGCACTGCGGCGCCTTCAGTCCTCGTCGCCGACGGCCGCGCCGAGGCGTACCGGGCGCACCGGCAAGTTCACGTGCAGCGCGCCCGCGGCGCCGGTGGCCAGCCCGCGCCGCCGCTCCAGGCGCCGGGCGACCTGCTCGCCGCACAGTCGGCCTTGGCACAGGCCCATGCCGGCACGCGTCAGCAGCTTGGCCGCGTCGGCGGTGACGATGAACGCGTTGTCGTCGACCGCGCGGTCGAAGCTCGCGACGGAGACGTTCTCGCAACGACACAACAGGGTTTCGTCGTCAGCGAGATGTGCCGCGAGATTGCCTGGCGGGGCCGACAGGCGGGTCAGCACGTCGGCGAAGCGATGCAGGCGTGCGAGGCGACGGCGTACCGGGCCGGCGAGTGCCTCGGCGCCAGCGGCGTCTATCGCTCCGATCTGACGCAACGCCCCGAGCGCGGCGATACGTCCTTCTTCCAATGCCGCATCAGCGCCGGCCATGCCGGTGATCTCGCCGGCCACGTGGAGCCGATCCACGCTGCTGCGATACCAGGCATCGTGCGCCACGAGCCAGCCGCCGCGGCGCGTGGACCAGGCCACGCGGGCGCCGGCCTGGCGCGCGAGCTCCGACGACACCCGGAATCCGTGACAGACGCCTATACGGTCGCACTCGAACTCGCGGGCCCGGCGAAGATCCGGATGCCCGTCGGCGTCGACCGGTGCGACGACAGCGGCGCTGACCGACTCCTCGCCGCGCGCGCGAACCACGCTGTGCCCGAACAGCACCGGCACACCAGCGGCACGCAGATGCCACATCGCCGCCGCCGCGGCCGAGAGCTGACGGTGCGCACGCAGCGCGACCATGGGTGTCGCGAGCAGTCGCAGACCCGCCCACGGCCGCTGCGTGAAGGCGACGGCGGCGATTTCGGCGCCGGCACGCAACAGCTGCTCGGCGACCACAAGCTGCAGCGGATGACTGCCGCTGAGCACGAAGCGGCGTCCGGGCACGAGCTGCTGGCTCTTGACGAAACTCTGCAGCGCGCCCGCGCCCATGACGCCCGGCAGCGTCCAGCCCGGGAAATGCAAGGGCTGCTCATGACAGCCGGGGGCCAGCAGCACGGTCTGCGCGTGCACAGCCTGCAAACCTTCGGGGGTGTCGAGCCACAGTTCCACGCCATGCCCGTTGCCCTGTGGCAGCAGCGCGACCGCCGAGCTGCGCAGACGCCAGTCGACCGACGGGTCGTTCTCGATTTCGGCGAGCGTCCTGCGCACATTGCGATACACCGCGCCCGGGAGCCAGTCGGTCACCTCTACGCCACGTGGTGGCTGGCGCAGGATCTGCCCGCCGACGCGCGGCTGCTCGTCGATGACCGTGACATCTGCACCGTGATCCACAGCGAGGCGCGCCGCGGCCATGCCCGCTGGCCCACCGCCGACGATCGCGAGACCAGTGACAGCAGCGGGAGCACCCGGAGAGGTCATCACGGCCCCTCCACCGCGCCCGTCGTCACGACCATGCCGGCGACGACCGGCGTCAGGCAGGCCCGTACGCGCCGTGGCTGGCCGCCGCCGGCGTGCACCTCGACGAGGCAGTCGAAGCAGACGCCCATGTTGCAGAACGGCCCCCGCGCACGACCGCTCGCGTCACGCCAGAACACCGTGCGCGAGGCCGCGAGCAGCGCGGTCGCGAGCATCTCGCCGGGCGTCGCCTCCACCTCTGCGCCATCCACCGTGATCTGTACCGGCGGCGGCCGCGATACGTTGTGCTCGATACGCATGCTCATCCCGCGCTCGCCATGAACCCGTTGATATGGCTGAAGCGGGCCGGACTGTAGAGGTCGATCGGCAGCGGACTGCGCCCTTCGAGGATGAGTCTGCTGATCAGCCGCGCACAGGTCGGGCCCAGCGTGAACGTGGAGCCGCCGCCGGCGACGAAAAACCCCGGCGCCTCGGGTACCTCGCCGAGCAGCGGTAACTGGTCGGACGTGACGGCCACGGTGCCGGTCCAGGTGCGCAGCCACGACAGCTCGCGCACCGCAGGGATCACGTCGGCGGCGACGCCGAGATTGCCGCGCACGTGAGCCGCGACCGGCAGCGGCCGCGCCGCGAAATCGACGCCGCCGTCGCGGTCGCGCGCGAAGCGCGCGGGCCAGCCGCCCCCGATCAGCACGTTGCCGTCGTGCACCTGCTTGATCGAAAGGCGGCGGCTGACGTGCTGGAC
Organism: Gammaproteobacteria bacterium; assembly: GCA_003567855.1. GTDB lineage: Bacteria > Pseudomonadota > Gammaproteobacteria > Steroidobacterales > PWYM01 > PWYM01. The sequence continues at coordinate 3,193 of PWYM01000107.1, forward strand.
GAGATGGCCGATCAGCGGCGCGCTGCGCGCGGTGACATTCATCTGCAGCGGAACGGCGAACACCGGCAGGTGCAGGTGGGCAAGCCGCGCGACCTCGGCCATCCAGGCGCCGGCCGCATTGAGCACGTTGCGGGTGGTCACTTCCTGCACGCGGTGTCCTGCGTCATCCAGCGTCGCGAGCCTGAGATGCCATTCGTCACCGCGACGCTCGAGCCCGCGCACCTCGGTGTGGGTGGCAAGCTCAAGCCCCTGCTCCAGCGCCGCGCGCAGGTATGCCGGCCCGACCAGCCGGGGGTTGGCGTGCCCCTCGTGTTCGCACCAGCCGGCCGCGCGCACGCGCGGACCGAGATACGTGGCCTGGCGACGCGCCTCGTCACCGGTGAGCAGCGACGTCGGCAAGGCCCACTTGCTTTCGATCGCATGCTTGAACTCCAGCAGCGCGACGTCGTCGTCTGATTCGGCGACCATCAGCCCGCCATGCATCACCACCTCGAGGTCCGCTGCAAGCAGCGCCTCGAGTCCCCGCCAGTCTTCCATCGCCGCAAGACTGAGCGGAATGATCTGGGCGAACTCGGCCGACCGCTCGCCGCCATGCTCCAGCAGACGATGTTCGAGCTGGAAATGCATCGAACCGGCGTTCTGGCCCGACGCACGGCGGTTCGGGTCACCCTGCTCGACGAGCAGGACCTTCGCCCCGGCACGCGTGAGGTGGAACGCCGCGCCACAACCGACGATTCCGCCGCCGACGATCACCACGTCATGGCGGCTGGTCACGGCGCCAAATCCGGCGTCACAGCCGCCCGAGCGACTTCAGCGTCTTGCGCAACACCTCGATCTCGGACGGTTCCAGCGGCAGGATCGGGCGGCGCGGGAAACCGCCCGGAAGGCCCTGCAGGTTCAGTGCAGCCTTGAATACAGCCTGCGCGGAACCGAATTTCGCGGTCAGGTCGGGATTGAACCATTCGCTCATGATCGTCCTGTCGCGCCGGCCGTGCCCGAGCGCCTCATCGAGCTTACCCGCCCACAGGGCGTTGAAGAAGCCGGGATGGGTATCACCGAGCACGGCGCCGGCACCCATCGTGCCGGCCGCGCCGTGTTCGCGCACCAGCCGCGCACCGGTCTCGTCCATCGTCACGCCGAAAACCCGCACGCGGTCTCCCAGCGTCCTGAGCACATCGAGGAAGTGATCCGGGTCGGCGGTGGAGTTCTTGATCGCGACGACGCGCTCGAGGTCGGCAAGCCGCTCCAGTGTCTCACGGCGCATGTCCAGATTGGTGCCCGGCGGCCAGTTGTAGACGCAGATCGGCAATCTCACGTCGCGGTCGACGTCCGCGTAGAACGCCACGAGCTCACGCTCGCACGGGCGCACGTAAGGCGGCGGCGTCAGCAGGATGCCATCCAGCCCGGCCGCCTCGGCGGCTGCGGCACTGGCGATCGCCTCGCGCGCGGTGTAGGCGTTGCATCCGGCGATCACAGGGATGCGACCACGCACCGCATTACCGGTTTCGCGGAACAGCTCGGCCTTCTCTTCGGGCTGCATGCTGAACCACTCGCCGGTGGTGCCGGCGACCACGATGCCGTGCATGCCCTCGCCGATCAGCCACTCGATGAGTTCGTGAAGGCGTGCCGCATCGAATGCGCCGTCTTCGGTAAAAGGCGTGGTTATGGCGGGAATGTAGCCCTGCCAGCTCACGGAATCGCGATCCATCACGTGTTTCTTCTGCCCCGAAAACGCCCGTTTGGGTGTCTGGTATGCACCATTTTGGCCGGCCTGCCGGCGTTCGGAGAGCCTAAGGGGGCTTGCACGCTGTATCAATCACACTATATCTTCGAAAGCGTTGCGAATTTCGCAACGCTTTCGACGCAGCCGGAAGGCGTGTCCATGCAGGAATTCAACGACAACCGGCTGCGCTACCTGTTCGAAGCCGTGCGCTGCGGCACGATGCGCGCGGCCAGCGAAGCACTCGACGTGGCGCCGTCGTCGATCTCGCGCCAGATCTCCCAGCTCGAG
>PWYM01000233.1 GCA_003567855.1 Gammaproteobacteria bacterium
CGGGTCGAGCACCGGGAGACGCATATCTCGCACGTGCTGCTCGCGGGCGAGTTCGCCTACAAGATCAAGAAGCCGCTGGATCTGGGTTTTCTGGATTTCTCCACGCCGGAGCGCCGTGCGCACTATTGCGCCGAGGAGATCCGCCTCAACGGCAGGCTGGCGCCCGGCATCTACGTCGACGTGGTCACGGTCAATGGCACTCCCGAGCACCCACGCATCTCGGGGGGTGGGCCGGTGATCGAGCATGCGGTGCGGATGCGGCGCTTCGACGACAGCCGTCGCCTGGACCTGGAGCTCGCGCGCGGTGCGGTGGATGCCGCGACCGTTCGCGAACTGGCCACCCGGATCGCTGACTTCCATGAGCATGGCGCCGCATCGGATCCACCGGAGGACTGTGGCACGCCACACGCGGTGATCGCACCGATGCGCGAGAATTTCGCCCAGCTTCGTGATGCCGGCGATGTCGTCGATGACCGCGCTGCCCTGGATTGGCTGTCGGCCTGGACCGACGATCACGGCCGCGCGCTCGAGGGGACACTGCGCCGACGCCTCGAGCAGGGCCGCGTGCGTGAGTGTCACGGTGATCTGCACCTCGGCAACATCGTCCGCCACGAGGGTGGGATAGAGGTGTTCGACGGCATCGAGTTCAATCGCCAGTTGCGCTGGATCGATGTTGCGAGCGATCTTGCCTTCCTGCTGATGGATCTCGATCGCCTCGACGCACCGCAGTTGGCCGGCCACGCGCTCGATGCCTGGCTCGCGCATACCGGGGACTACGAAGCGCTCGCCGTCCTTCGGTTCTACCTCGTGTACCGGGCACTGGTGCGCGCGAAGATCCACGCGATCCGTGCGCTGCAGGCTGACGACAGCGCGTTGCGCGACGAGACCCGGTCGTCAGCGCGCGCACACCTCGCGCTGGCTGCACGCTACGCGCGTTCGTACGCACCGGCGCTGATCCTCACGCGCGGCGTCGCCGGGACCGGCAAGAGCTCGGCTGCGAGCCGACTGGTCGAGCGCATCGGTGCCGTGCGGCTGCGCTCGGATGTCGAGCGCCTGCGCCTGTACCCCGACGCGCCACCGGCCGTGCGCTACTCGGAAGCGGCGAGCGACGCGGTCCATGCCAGGCTCGAAGCGCTGGCCGCCGCCGCGCTGGCCTGCGGCTGGCCGGTGGTGGTCGATGCCACCTTCATCGAGCGCCGGCGGCGAGCGCCGTTTCTCGCGCTGGCCGAACGCCTTCGCATACCGGCGCGAATCCTCGACCTGCGCGTGTCGCCCGAGGTGCGCGATGCGCGCATCCGCGCCCGCGCGGCATCGGGCCATGACGCCTCCGAGGCCAACACCGCGGTCGCGGCTGCACAGGACGCGGCGGTCGAGCCACTGGACATACGTGAGTCGCGCATCGCGCTGGTTGTCGACAATGACGGTGACGCGCCGGTCGTGCCGCCGACGGAACTCGCCCACGCCCGGGGGGTGGTCGCCTCGTGATGCGCGAGGCAGCCAAAAAGGGAAGGGTGCGTTGGCCTTCCACCAGCAGCTGAAAAGGAAGATTTGATGTCATGCTGATCGGATACCACCGGTGCGCCCGACGGCGCGACACATGTGAATAACGCGATACGTCGTTGCGCATTACTGTCATTCGCGATGCTGCTGCTCGGAATGGCATGGCCAGGTGCTGCCTCCTCCCAGTGGGGAGACGCCCAGCCCGCCGACAGCGTCGATCTGGAACTCGGGCTCTATCGCTTCACCCGCAACGACGTCCGCATTCCGAGCGACGGCGGAACCCGCTTCGCGATGGATGAGCTGACGGGCTCGACCGGTGCGGATGTGCGCCTGCAGGGCACCTGGTGGTGGAACGAGCGCAACGCGTTGCGACTGACGGTGGCGCCAATCGACATCAGCGGTACGTCCGTGCCGGACGAGGACATCGACTTCGCTGGCGAGAGATTCTCGGCCGGTGAACTCACACGGGGCGAGTACCGATTCAATACTTACCGGCTCACCTGGCGCCATCGGTTTTACCGCGGAGCAAGCTGGGACTGGTCAGCCGGCGCCGCCGTGCTGGTGCGCGACGCGCGTGTCCGCCTGAGCCAGGGCGAACTCAGTGCACAGGACGACGATCTAGGCTTCGTACCGTTACTTCATGCGCACGGGCGCAATCGACTCTCCGAGCGCAGCACGCTGGTCATGGACTTCGAAGGCGCCTGGTCACCGCAGGGGCGTGCCTTCGACGTCGCGCTGCGGGTCGAGCACGACTTTGCCGGTGGCTGGTACGGGCATGCCGGCCTGCGCACGCTGGAAGGTGGCGCGGACAACAGCGACGTCTACGCTTTCGCCTGGGTGCACTTCGCGACACTCGGGTTCGGCTACCGGTTCTGAGCGCGCCGGGCCCGCCTGAACGGACCCGGCGCGCCATGTCGCTGCCTAGAACCGCCCCGACAGCCCCGCGTAGAAGAACCGTCCGACGTAACTCGTCGGACGTACGAGGTTGTTGAGATACGGCTTGCGGTTGTTGAGGTTGTTCACACCGAGCGTCAGGCGCATGTCGTCGTAGAGGTCGTATGACCCCGACAGGTGATTGACGTACGCCCCGCCGCTCTTGAACGGGTCGGAGAACAGCGGGTTGCCCTCGATGTTCTGGTTCGTGACGCCGTTGATGAGCTGGCTCGACTGGTAGCGCGTCGTCCAGTTCACCCGCAGGCGGTCGCGGCGCCAGTCGGCGCCGAAGCTCACGAGCCAGCGCGGGAACGTGTTTTCGCCCAGACGTGCCTCGAACTCGTCGGGGAAGTCCTGGAACTGGAAGTCGTTGCGGTGCAGGGTGCGCGAGCCGATCACCGAGAAGTCGATGTCACCGGCGTTGTTCCAGCCCAGGCGCGACAGCTCCAGCCCGTAGCGCAGGTCGAAATCGATGCCGCGTACCTCGAGCTTCGACACGTTCTCCTGGCCGGAGCGGAAGAAGGTGATGAAGCCGAACTCGGGGTCGCGGTCGATCGCCTCGCAGAACACGTTGTCGAGCGAGGGCGCATCGACGCAGTTGTTGACCAGCGTCTGCGCGTCCACGCTGTCGATCGCGTTCTTGATCGTCACATCGTAGAAGTCGATTGCCGCCGAGAAGTTCGGCATCGCGGTCGGGGTCAGCACGATGCCGATCGTGAGCGTGTCGGCCTTCTCCTCGGCGAGATCCGGGTTGCCGCCGGCGCGGCCGGTGATGAACGCGCTGACGAAGTCGGTGGAGTCGAAACCCGGGCCGACGAGTTCGAGGCAGTTCTCCTCGCGGAATTCGGACCCGCCGCCGATCAGCCCCGGGTTGCACGGGTCGTTGGCCGCGCCCAGGAAAATCGGCTGCGGTGGCGAGAACAGCTCGTTGATGTTCGGCGCGCGGATGGCCTGGCCGACGCTGCCGCGGAAGCGGATGTCCTCGACCGGGCTCCAGGTCAGACCGGTGCTCCACGTGGTGCCCGCGCCCACCGTGCTGTAGTCGGCAAAGCGCACCGCACCGGTCAGCGTGAGTTCCCGTGCGAACGTGCGGTCGGCGAGCAGCGGCAGCGCGACCTCGCCGAACACCTCCCAGACGTCGAACTCACCCTCGACCGCCTCGCGCCGCGTGGTCTGCGTGTTGAACGCAAGCCCCGACTGCTCGAGCTGGTTCGGGCGGAAGTCGCTTTTCTCCTCGCGCCACTCGGCACCGACCGCCCAGCCGACGGCGCCGCCCGGCAGCGAGAACAGCCGCTCGGTGTCGCCGTCGAAAATCAGGCTGACGACCTGCTGCGTGATCGTCGAGTTGTCGATGCCGCGCTGGAAGATGAAGTCACGTGCCTCGTCGCTGGTCGTGTTGCGGCCGAAGATGTTGATCGGCTGGCACTGGCCGTCGCCCGGGTCGAAGGTCAGGAAGCCGTCGCGGGCGTCGGGGAACGGGGCGATTGGCGGCACGGCCGTCGGGTCGAGGTCCGAGCGGCAGACGATCTGGCCGGTCTCGGGGTCGGTGACCGCATCGACGGCGGCGAAGAATCGGTCTTCGACGCGCACGGTCTGGTTGATGAAGTCGCGCGACGTGCGGCCGAAGTTGTAGGAGAGCTCGTAGCTGATGCCGTTCGTGAATTCACCCTCCAGCCCGGAGACGATGCGGAAGCTGCTCTGCTCCGCGCGCGAGCGCGAGGGTACGTCGAGGTTGTCACGCGACACGTGGATGACCGGGTCGATGCCCTGGTCGATCAGCGAGTCGACCTGCGCGCGCAGCGCATCGGGAATGTACGGGTTGTCGAGCGAGATCGGAATGTCGTCATTGAAGCCGTTGACCTGGAACTGCTGCTGCGTGTCATTGCGGCTGAACTTCGCCTCGGTGAAGAAGTTCACCGCCGGCGCGAGCTCGTACTTCAGGTTCGCATTGATCGACACGCGCGTCAGGTTAGGCTGCAACCACTCGATCGGCGGGTGGGCTTGGATGCCGTCGCCACCGAATGACTCAAATAGCCCGACGAAAATGTCGGCCGGGTTGTACGGGCGCAGCGTACCGGTTTCGTCGACGACCTGTGCGATGGGGAAACCGCCAACCTCTCCGGGCCCTGCGACGATGTTCGCGAAGCCGATGCCCGGTGCGAACGCGAAATTCGCGTCTTCGAGCCAGATGATGCCGAGCGGACTCGAAACCGGCAGCGTCTGGTTGGGTGTGAACGTGTTCGCGGCCTCGGGATTGACGCCGAGGAACTCCGCGAGTTCGGGCGAGTTCTGGATGCGCGTGCGCCGCCCGGGACCTGCGAAGTCCCGGTCGCCGGCGACAATCTTGCGAGAATTGCTGTAGGTCGCATTGACGACGACGTTGCCGCGGCCCTCGTTGAAGTTTGCACCGGCAGTGACGCTGGCGAGGAAGTCCTCGCCGTCACCCTCGCCGGCCATGCCGAACTGGGTGCGGTACTCGATGCCCTCGAAGTCGTCGCGCATGACGAAGTTGACGACGCCCGACACGCCGTCGGCACCGTAGATCGCCGATGCACCGCCGGTGAGCACCTCGACGCGCTGGATCATCGAGACCGGGATGCTTGAGACGTCGACCGCCGCCGAGCCGGCCACACCGGAAACGTGGCGGCGGCCGTTGACGAGCACCAGCGTGCGGTTGGTGCCGAGCCCGCGGAGGTTCAGCAGACCGGTGCCGGCCGGCGCGCCGCTCTGAGACGACTGGTTGGCGGTGA
>PWYM01000300.1 GCA_003567855.1 Gammaproteobacteria bacterium
CGCGCGTGCGCAAGCAGTCCACACTGTTCCAGAAGCGTGGCAAGGTCACCAGTGCCGACATCGCGATATTCAGCCGCCAGCTCGCGACGATGCTCGCGGCGGGCATCCCGCTCGTGCAGGCGTTCGAGATCGTCGGCAACGGCCACGAAAACCCGGCGATGCAGAAGCTCATTCTTGCGGTGAAGAGCGATGTCGAAAGCGGCACGAACCTCGCCGATGCGCTCGCCAAGCATCCGCTGCATTTCGACGACCTGTTCGTGAACCTGGTCGCTGCCGGCGAACAGGCCGGCGCGCTCGAAACGCTGCTCGACAAGATTGCCACCTATAAGGAAAAGACCGAGGCGATCAAGAAAAAGATCAAGAAAGCCCTCTTCTACCCCGCGGCCGTAATCGTCGTCGCGATCATTGTGACGGTGATCCTGCTGCTGTTCGTGGTACCGCAGTTTGAGGACCTGTTCCAAGGCTTCGGAGCGGATCTCCCGGCGTTTACCCGCATGGTGATCGACCTGTCCGCGTTCATGCAGTCCAAAGGCTGGCTCGTGGGCCTCCTAATCGCTGCCGCGGTCAGCACATTCCTTTACTTCAAGAAGCGCTCGCGCACCTTCCAGCATTTTCTGGACCGTATGTCCCTCAAGATCCCCGCGATCGGCGCGATTCTGGAAAAATCGGCCATTGCCCGCTACGCACGCACCCTGTCGACGACCTTCTCCGCGGGCGTGCCTCTGGTCGAGGCGCTCGAATCGGTATCCGGTGCCACCGGCAACATCGTCTACGAGAAGGCCGTGCTTCGAATGAGAGACGAAGTGGCCACCGGCATGCGGCTGCAGCGGGCGATGGACAACACCGAGCTTTTCCCCAACATGGTCGTGCAGATGATCGCGGTCGGCGAGGAATCCGGTTCACTCGACCAGATGTCGGCAAAGGTCGCCGACTTCTACGAGGAAGAGGTCGACAATGCCGTCGACAGCCTGAGCTCGCTGCTCGAGCCGATGATCATGGCGATCCTCGGCGTACTCGTCGGCGGTCTCGTGGTCGCGATGTACCTGCCGATCTTCCAGATGGGCCAGGTCGTCTAGTACGGCGGCCCGTCCGCCACCCGCGAGATGATCGAGCTGCTGCAAAGCGAGCTTTGGCTTGCGGTGGTCGTCACCGCGCTGCTCGGGCTTTTTGCCGGCAGCTTCCTGAACGTCGTGATCCACCGCGTGCCGATCATGATGCAGCGCGAATGGGCGACGCAGTGCGCGGAGTTCCGCGGTGAACCGCTGCCCGTGCACGAGCCGGCCCGCTACAATCTCGTCGTGCCCGGCTCGGCCTGCCCGGCCTGCGGGGCGCCGGTGCGCGCGTGGCAGAACATCCCGCTGCTGTCGTGGCTGCTGCTGCGCGGGCGCTGCGCGAACTGCAGCGCGCCGATTTCCATGCGTTATCCCGTCGTCGAGTTCGTCACCGCGCTGCTGTCGGTGGTCGTCGTGTGGCACTTTGGCCTGGGTGGACAGGGCCTCGCCGCGCTGGCGTTCACCTGGACACTGGTCGCGGCCTCCGGCATCGACATCGACCACCAGCTGCTGCCCGACAGCATGACACTGCCGCTGATGTGGGCCGGGCTGCTGCTGTCGGTGACAGCCGGCGGCAGCGGGCTGTTCGTCGACCCGGTCAGCAGCGTCCTCGGCGCAGCGTTCGGCTACCTCGTGCTGTGGAGCGTGTACTGGGCGTTCAGACTGGTCACCGGTCGCGAGGGCATGGGCTACGGCGATTTCAAGCTGCTGGCAGCGCTCGGTGCGTGGCTCGGATGGCAGATGCTGCCGCAGGTGATCCTGCTGTCGGCGCTGGTCGGTGCGCTCGCCGGCATCGCGATGATGGTGTTGCGCGGCCGGGGCCGCGGCCACGCAATACCGTTCGGCCCCTACCTTGCCGCCGCGGGCTGGATCGCGCTGATCTGGGGCCAGCAGATCAACGAAGCCTACCTCGGCGCAGCCGGTTTCGCCGGCTGAGATGCCGGCCGGACAGCACCCGCCAGCAATGAGTGACACGCCAGTTTCCGATGCCGGGCTGCGCCGCGATCACGGCCCTCTCAAGGTCGGACTCACCGGCGGCATCGCGTCCGGCAAGACCGCGGTGTCAGACGCGCTGGCCGCGCTCGGCGCCAGCGTCGTCGACACCGACGTCGTCGCCCGCGAGGTCGTCGCGCCGGGCAGCGAAGGGCTCGCGGCGGTGCGCGAAGCGTTCGGCGACGAGATCCTCGCCGCCGACGGCAGCCTGGACCGGCGGCGGCTGCGCACGCTGGTGTTTGCCGACGAGCGCAGGCGCCGCGAGCTGGAAGGCATCCTCCACCCGCGTATAAGGCGCCGCACCTTCGAGGCCGTGAACGCGGCCGACGGCGCGTACGTCGTGATCGTCGTGCCGCTGCTCGCCGAAAGCGACTTCCACGAACTCGTGGACGTGGTCGTCGTCGTCGACTGCGACGAGGCCACCCAGCTCGAACGGCTGATGGCCCGCGACGACCATGACGAGGCCGAGGCCCGCCGCATGATCGCCGCGCAGAGCAGCCGCGAGGCCCGGCTGGCGCTGGCCGACCACGTGATCGACAACACCGGTGACCGGGACGCGCTGCACGCACAGGTCACGCGGCTGCACCGCGCGCTGCTCGCGCAGGCCGACACGCATAACACGAACTGAGCATCGGCATCGGCGGCTGTCTCCCGGCTGCGACGGGTACCGCACATTTGCCGGGCGCCGCGCGGCCAATGCACAATGCCAGCCTGTTGGCCATTACGAGACGCGGATGCCCTACCCGGCAACGCATGTGCAGGTGCCGGGGGAAGACCCCCCGACGGTGGAATACGAGCAGCCGCTCACCGAGCGGATGCGCACCTTCCTGCGTCTCGAGTTCCTCTACCAGCAGGCGAGCTTCCATGCCGAGGCCTCGACCGACTGGAACAGCCGGGCCGCGGTCGCGAGCCTGCTCGACATCCTCGCGATCATGGGCCGCGGCGACGTGCGCTCCGAGGTCATCAAGGAGCTCGAACGCCACGCCGAGCAGCTGCGCCGGTTCCGCAAGCAGCCGGGCGTCGACCACGGCCGCCTCGACAGCCTGCTGCACACCGTCGAGTCGCTGCGCGAAGAGCTCAACCGCGCCGGCACCGGCCTGATCCAGCCGCTGCGCGATTCCGACTTCCTGAGTGCAATCAAGCACCGCAGCGCGATACCCGGCGGCACCTGCGTGTTCGACCTGCCCGACTACACCTTCTGGCTGAGCCGGCCCTATCCCGAACGCGCCCAGCAGCTCGAACGCTGGCTGACGCAGCTGCGTCCGCTGTGTGATGCGGTGTCGGAGGTGCTGTGGCTGATCCGCCAGGGGCGCAAGCCGCGCGAGCGGATCGCGCAGGCAGGCATGTACCAGCAGGCGCTGGAACGCGGCGAGAGCCCCAGCCTGCTGCGCGTGATCATGCCGGGCGACGCGGAGTACTATCCCGAGATCAGCGGCAGTCAGCACCGGTTCACGGTGCGCTTCCTGCACTTCAACAGCGTTGACGAGCGCCCGACGCAGACGCCTGACGACGTCACGTTCCTGCTGAGTCTCTGCTAGGCCCCTGCGCGTGCGCGGCGGCCAGCCGCTTCGCGATCGGATGGTTGGCGGGCAGGAGATCGTCGCCGGGAAGCGCGTCCGGCGCGAACCACCCGAGCTGCTGCCCCTCGCGCGGCTCGGGCTGCCCCGACCAGCGCTGCACGCGCCAGAAATCCAACCGCACGGTCCGCTGCGGATAGTCGTGGGTCAGCCGCTCGAACGGCTCGGCGGCCAGCACCGTGATCGCCAGCTCCTCGGCGAGCTCGCGCGCCAGCGCCGCGAACGCGGCTTCACCGGGTTCGCGCTTGCCGCCCGGAAACTCCCAGAAGCCCGCATGCTCGCGGCCGGCGGGACGGCGCTGGAGCAGCACGGTGCCGTCGTCAGCATGCAGGATGCCGGCGACGACGTCGATGATGCGAGGCTGCGCCGTCGGGGTCAGCTCAGCTTGCCGTGGCAGTGTTTGTACTTCTTGCCCGAACCGCACGGACACGGCTCGTTGCGCCCGACCTTGGGCTCCTCGCGCACGAAGGTCTCGGGGCGCGGTGCCTCCGCCGGACGGCGTGGCGCAGCCGCGCCTCCGCCGGCGGCGACCGCAGCGCCGCCACCCGCCGCTGCCGCCAGCGGCGCCTGGCGGTCGAGCGCCGAGGCAGCCTCGGCATGGCGAAGCTGCAGCTGCTCGTTGGAGCGGCGCTGCGCCTCGACCGCCGCGACGTCCTGTTCGTCACGCACCTGCACGCGCGACAGCAGCTTGACCGTGTCCAGGCGCACGATGTCGAGCATCTGCTCGAACATCTGGAAGGCCTCGCGCTTGTACTCCTGCTTCGGATTGCGCTGCGCGAAACTGCGCAGACCGATGCTCTGGCGCAGGTAGTCCATCGCCGCGAGGTGTTCCTTCCAGTGGTGATCGAGCTGCTGGAGCATGATGGCCTTCTCGAAATGACGCATCACCGGCGCGCCGATGCGCTCGACCTTCTCGTCGTAGGCCTGTTCGAGTTCGGCGACCACGCGTTCGCGCAGCTTGATCTCGTCGAGCGTGTTGTCCTCGTCCAGCCACTCGCGGATCGGCAGCTCGCGACCGAAGTCACGCGCGAGCGCCTGCGACAGGCCTTCGGGATCCCACTGTTCCTCGACGCTTTCCGGGGGAATATAGTCGTCGACAACGGTATTGACGACGTCGTGGCGCATGTTGCGGATCGCGTCCTCGACCTCGTCGGCTTCCATCAGGTCGGCGCGCTGGGTGTAGACCACGCGGCGCTGGTCGTTGGCGACGTCGTCGTATTCGAGCAGGTTCTTGCGGATGTCGAAGTTGTGGGCCTCGACCTTGCGCTGCGCGCGCTCGATCTGGCGCGAGAGCATCTTGCTCTCAATGGCCTCGCCCTCGCGCATGCCGACGCGCTGCAGCATCGCGCGCGTGCGCTGCGGGTCGCCGAAGATGCGCATCAGGCTGTCTGCCATCGACAGGTAGAAGCGTGACGAACCCGGATCGCCCTGCCGGCCCGAACGGCCGCGAAGCTGGTTGTCGATGCGTCGTGATTCATGACGCTCGGTACCGATGATGTGCAGGCCACCGGCCTCGATCACCTGCTGGTGACGCGCTTCCCACTCGGCACGCG
>PWYM01000189.1 GCA_003567855.1 Gammaproteobacteria bacterium
TCCTTGCCCACCGGGATACAGATTACCTACCGAAGCCGAGTGGAATGCCGAACGCCAAAGCTGGAGCAGCCACAATGCCGCTGGCGCTTTTGCCTCACCTCTTAAATTGCCCGTGGCGGGCTACCGCAGCAGCAGCGATGGTTCGCTCTACAATGTTGGCTCCTACGGCCGCTGTTGGTCGAGTACCGTGGATGGTGCCCACTCGCGGTTCCTGCTCTTCTACAGCAGTGATGCCGGCATGCGCAGCAGCTACCGAGCGGCCGGTTACTCTGTCCGTTGCCTTAAGGATTATTGACACTTTGAAAAGCGAAGCGATTTGACACTTCGACACTTAAAATCCCTGTCCCGCAGGGCAGGGATTTTTTTAATACCGCCTGTGGCGGTCGAATTTTGTTAGGAATGAGCGCAATATCAAGCTTGCTTGAATATTGCCGAATGACGACACAAAATCACAAAAAGTAATTTTTTTTTAATGACTCTTTTAGAAAAAATAAATAATAGTGCAAGTAGCACCCTGTTTACACTTTATAAAGAAGGTTTGTTTTATAAATGCTACAATCAGGATGCAATGGTGTTTGCTAAACTTGTTAAACCCTACAAGGTAATAACTAAGTACATAAAAAGTGCGGATGCAAAAGTAACAAGCCTTGGGTTTCCTGTCAGCGAGGTAGAAAAGGGCAAACTTACTCTAGAATTTTTATCAGAAAAACTAAGTGCCCACAAGTATGATGTTTTGAACGACAAAGTTACTTTTCACCTGGCAGAGGATATAAAGCAAGACTTCGAAAGTTGGCGCAATAGTATTGTATCGGAAAAGGGTGAAGAATATAATCCTAAACCGGAAAGCAACAAAAGTTTTGCAGGCGAAGCAAATTATTTGGAAATTATCAGCAGGATAAAGCATTTTGATTTGGCCAATAGCACACCCATGGAAGGATTAAATTTTATTCAGCAGCTAAAAAAGTCTGAACCACTGATTAAGCTGATAAAATGATTTATATGATTAAAGAAGAATATAAATATTCAGAATTGACAGCCAAAATAATAGGCTCTGCATTTGAAGTGCATAAGGCTTTGGGTAATGGTTTTCAGGAAGTGATTTATCAAAGGGCTTTAGAAATTGAAATGCCTTTACATAGTTTGATGTTCAGTCGTGAACACCAAATGCCTATTTTTTATAAAGAACAGCAAATTGGAACACGTAGAGTGGATTTTCTTGTAGAAGGTCTTATTTCAGTAGAATTGAAAGCCATTACAGCATTGGAAGATGTCCATCTGGCACAAGCCATCAATTATCTTGAAGCGTATGGTTTAGAAATTGGGTTATTAATAAACTTTGGTTCAAAAAGTCTGGAGTTTAAAAGAATCATCAACAAAAATTTCAAACAACAAAATCAACGAAATCAATAAATCAAACAAATCAGCGGTTCAGACAACCTTGGCTCCAACGGCAACTATTGGTCAAGTACCTTGGATGGTACCAACTCACGGAACCTGAACTTCAACAGTAGCAATGCAAACATGAACAGCAACAACCGCGCGAACGGAAACTCTGTCCGCTGCCTTAAGGATTATGGTTTGTGCTATTTAGCCACTACTTTAGTATGCATTTCAAATTAATCAGTTTATGAAAATAATTGCGCTATCTACTTTTAACTTGTTACTTTTCAGTACCGTTGCATATTCACAAGAAACCATCACCGGCACTTTTCCTGCCCTTGCCAATCAACAGGTAAAGCTGGTGGGATTTAAAGGCTTTGCTACTTACACAATAGATAATGCCAAGGCTAACGAATTGGGCGTATTCGCCCTTACATTTGCCCAAAACGACCACGGCATGGCCTACCTGGCCGCAGAAGATGATAAAGCTTTTATCGTCATCCTGGCTCCCGGCGAAAACCTGGTATTAAAAGGCGAAACATTGGCCAATTCCCAATCGGTAACTATCACTTCGGGTAGGCAAAACCAGCTTTTTGAACAATATGCCGGCGAACACCCTCGCAGGGAGCAAGCCCTGAGGGCCTGGGATTACCTGGAAAGGATTTATCAGCAGGATTCCCTTTTTGCCATTCACGAAAAACCCAAAAATGCTATTCTTGAAGAAAAGCAGCGGATAAAAGAAGAAGACGAGGCTTTCCTGGAAAGTCTTGACCCGCAAACTTATGTAAGCTGGTTTTTGCCTGCGCGTAAACTGGTGAGTTCGGTGTCTACCATAGCACAATACCGCACTGCTGAAATCCCGGGCGCCATAGCAGCTTTCAGGGAGATAGATTATACCGACCCCAGGCTTTACAAAAGCGGCCTGCTGCGCGAAACCATCGATGCCCATTACTGGCTCATCGAAAACAGTGGCCGCCCCCTGGATTCGGTGTTCATTGAAATGAATATTTCCATCGACTACATGATTGACAATCTGGCTTCGGATGAGAAAAAATTCAATGAGATCTCGCAATACCTGTTCAACCAGTTGGAACAGCGCAGTCTTTTCGGGGCTTCTGAATACCTGGCGCTGAAAATTCTTAATGGGGTTAGTTGTACCGTGGATGACAACTTTGCCAATCAGCTGGAAAGCTACCGTGCCATGAAGGTGGGCAATATTGCCCCGGATATTGTTTTTGATGGCGATGTATTCCAAAGCGGGCAGTCTGTTGCAACTCCAGCCCGATTATCACAGGTGGATGCACCCTACATCGTGGTAGTATTTGGTTCTTCCTGGTGTCCCATGTGCCCGCAGGAGCTCTCAGCCATCAAAAGGATGTATGACAAATGGAAAAAGCATGGCGTGGAAGTGGTTTATGTTTCCCTTGATGAAAACCCAAATGAATTTGCGCGTTCCACCTCCTCATACCCCTTTATCAGCTTTGGCGACTATAAAGGCTGGGAAACTTCATCGGCAAAAGATTATCATGTTTTCGCAACACCCACTATGTTTCTTTTAGGCCAAAACCGTGAAATCCTGTTGCGCCCCCATTCCGTAAGGCAGTTGGATGCGTGGGTGGACTGGGTGCTGGTGGAAGGGAATAATTGAACCCAGAAGCTGGAAATTGCTCCGCAAGTTTCCGGTTCCTGGCAAAGGAACTTCCAACTTCCGAAGGAATTGGAAGCTTCCAGGAGATTTTAAACTTTAAAGAACAGATTAAATGAAAAAAACAGCAATTAAACTTTTATGGGTAATCGTATTATTTTCATTGTTATCATGTAATCGCTCCGCATTAACTGATGATAAAGATGAAAAAACTTATAAAAGCGAGCTTTTTTCTATGAAGAAAGCCAATGCCCTTGACAAGGAGCTTGCGGAGGCATTTGATGAGTTTTGGGGCAATTGGGAAAGTTATGAATCAACCTACATGAAGGCACAGGCTTTCCAAAGCAAGCTAAGGCATGCCCTCATAAATGAACCTAAAACCATTTTTTACCCGTTTGAGGAACTTTCGGAAAAAATATCAATTGCACAATCTGATTGCAGACAGATCAGGTTCTATAGCTGGAACAACATGTCTGGTGGGAGCTGGCAAAAGATGACAACTTTTGTTCAGTTTTTAAACGAGACAGGAGAGGTTGTTTTTAAGCAGTTGAGCTCAGATGAAAAAAGAGATAACGATAAATACATTGATGCAGTTATTTACGAGGTACATAAAGTAAATCTTTTCGGTACACATGGCCACAGGCCACAACGGAAATTACATTTCATAACATTCGGTTCTGGTTCTCAGGGAGGAGGCACTCATTTTAATGTAATTCAGATATTCAGGATTCATCGGGATGATTTACTTTTCTGTAGAACTTGTTTTGACGGTGAAAATTATTATTTACACAGAACCCACCGTCTTAATGAAATCAGGCTGGAATTCAGGCATCCCAATATTCATATTAAAGAGTTTAGACGGGAATCCCGCAGCCTTTCTTATTCAGCAGTATTGGAGTTAAATGTTGACAGATATAGTCTTTCAAGAAGGTATTAAGGGTAAAGTCAAAAAAAGGGCTTCAAAACAATAGGAAAAACAGTCATTACCCCAAAAATCGTAAATTTGAACAGCCTTACCCGCAGGAATTTCAAAACATAATAGCCTTTCTTAGATTAACAGCTTGCCGGTAAAATAAAATCTGTATGATGAAAATACAGCAATTGCTCATACCTCTGCTCATGGTTTTGTTTTCTTGCAACAGTGAGACAGAAGAAGACTACACTCCTGAGCACAATGCATACAGAATTATAAAAAACATTGCCTATAAGGATATATCGGTTGATGTGATCATCGATAAGCCGGAAAATGATGAGGTGGATGTGTTGATCGTTTACCATGGTACCGTTTGGTTTGACAGTGAAATATTGCAGGCTGCCGGTAATGTTCTCGAAGCGTTTAAACGCATACTTGACCGGGATGATATGATGATAGTGAGTGTTGCCTATCCCCAGGAGAATCTTTTGATTGGAGACAATGTTTCACATGCTGAAGCGGCTCTTTTATGGGTGAAAAACAAAGCAAACGACAAACTGGGTATCCAGGTAAAGAAGATATTTTTGGCAGGTCATTCCCAGGGCGGATATCTTGTTACCCGGTTAAATACGATGCATCCTACAAATGGTGTTATTGCCAATGGACCGGGCCCGCTAAACCTGGTTTTCCGCTGTGAACTGGAAGAGAATGGCCGGATACCCCGTGGCTTTGTCTGTACACTGTTTTTTGAGACTTATGGAAGTACAACATCCAATCCCGATGCCTATTTCGACAGGTCGCTACTAAATTTTACCGACGGATATAAAGCTGATATAATGTTTGTGCAGGGATTGGAAGACTCGCCCATTCAAATGCACTCATGGCCGGTTTTTAAACAGCAGGTAATGGATTGCACAGACTGCCAGGAAACAATTTTTGTTGAGCTGCCGGATTTTGGCCATCAGGCTTTGTTTCACAGTCCGCAGGCCGGGCAGGCATTTAATGATTTTGTCAATAACCGGTGATTAATCCACAACTGCCAATAAGGTTTGTTTTTACTTCAGGGTTGCACTTCTTCCGTATTTTTATTGTAATATTGCGTGCACTTTGCCAAAAGATCTGATTTTTATCAAAATGTTTACAGTAGTTATCATCATGGCCGCAGGGATGCTCACCGGCTTTCTTTTGCGGAAGCGAAAAAA
>PWYM01000219.1 GCA_003567855.1 Gammaproteobacteria bacterium
CTGGTCGCGCGGGCCATCGATGCCGGCGACGACCGTGCGACCATCGATGCCGAGCTTCACGCCGGCGGCAAACTGTGCGCCACCTGCCGTGGCAACTTCATCGCGGTGAAACCCGGACATCGGCTGGTTGCTCGCGTTCTGGGGCGGGCCGGTGATGAGCGCGGGCGGTCTGGTATTCGCGGCGGCCACCACTGTCTACATACTGGTCGCGATCCGCTTCGAGGAAAGGGATCTCATCCACGAGGTCGGAGATGAGTGCGCCCTATACCGAAAGCGGGTACCGATGCTGATTCCGCGGCCAACCCGGCGGCATGGCGAAGCCGGGCACCTTTCCGAGATGGCTCACCGCGCCGACTCACATCGGCCCGCCGCCGAACGTGAGCCGTCCAAACGCAGTTCATACAGTCGCCAGTCGTCATCCGGCGCATTCCGGCACCCGCCGAAGCGGAATGGCGCCGGCAGCGGATCGTACCAGTAGCGCAGGTCGGTGAACCAGGCACAGGTGGCGTCGCTGTTACGGTCCAGGCGATAGAACACCGGGTGATGCGCGAAGGCGCGATAGGGGCCGAGCGCCGCACTATTCCATGCGTCGTCGACGATCACACGCTGCTCCGGCGCATCGGGCCGCAGGCTGAACCGTTCCCAACCGGGATCGTGGACAGGTCGGTAGCTGCGGTAGAGTTGCCACAGACGCCAGTGGTCCGTGTCCACGCCCGGCGTCCTGCGGCGCAGCAGGTTCACGCGCGCGCGTTCGTAGTCCCCGTTGATCTCCACGATAACCATGCGATTGAATGGCGAGAAGGGCTGTGCCAGCGCCCGCACCTCGACGGCGACATCGCCCGTGGCGACGGCGCGCTGCTCACCCAGCGTCGCTGCCATCCGGTTGAGTCCGCCCTGCAACAGCACGAACGCGCAGACCACGCCCATGCCGGCCATCGCGATCGACGGATGTCGCCAATACCAGGTGGCCGCCAGGCCGGCCACGAGCAGCAGGGTCACCCACGGGTCGATGACCAGCACCCAGCCGGGCGCGGGTGAGTGGTCCGACAGTGGTGCGAACACGGCGGTACCGTAGGCCGTGATCACGTCGCCGAGGATGTGGATCGCGATGCCGAGCCCGGCGATGGCGACCATCCATCGGAGGTCGTAGCGCCGACGGTAAAGCAGGTGAAACAGGCCACCGACGAGCAGCGCCCAGAGCGGCAGCATGACGAAGGAATGGGTCAGGCCGCGATGGAACTCGAGGTAGTGCAGTTCGTCGACCAGTCGCAGCACGCCGTCGATGTCGGGAAAGAGTGCCGCCCAGCACCCCACCCAGCCGCGCACGCGCAGCGGTGGCGCTTTCGGTCCCGGTCGCGCGCGGCCGGCCGCCTGTCCGGTCAGCATGCCGCTCAGGGCGTGGGTCAGCGGGTCCATGGCGCGGCCTGCGTGGCGTGTGACTCAGCCCGAACGTGGCGTGGCGTCCCCCGGGGCCGGCGGGGCGCCTCCGGTATCGGTCGCTGAATCGGTTCGGTCGCCGGTGGCACCAGCGAGCTCACCGCCGAAGCGCCCGCCGGGAACCCGGCGGGCGATCGCCTCGAGCACGTGCAGGTCGCGGTCGAGGCGCTCGCGGGTCCGCTGGAATCCGGCCGAGTCATCACCCAGCCAGCCGACGAACGTCTTGACGAAAACGGCCGTCATTGCCGTCTCCTCCAGCGCTCGTCGTGGCAGCGGCGCGTCGAGCATCGCCCCTTCGCGAATCCACTGGACGGTCCGGCTTATGCGCAGGACGGCCGGAAACTGCACATGAATGTGGCCGAATTCCAGCTTGTGACCGATCATCTCGCGCGTCACGCGCCGGTAAGGGGCCAGCGCTTCCAGCCAGACCAGGATCAGCTGCCGGATGCGTTCACGCGGCGTGAGGCCGTCTGCACCGCCGCTGTCGAAATGGCCCAGCATCGCGGCATCTGCCCGGTCCAGCCAGGCGTCGATGATCTCGTCCTTTTCCGCGAAATGCCGGCGGATGTCATCGAGCCCCGCATTGCACGCGGTCGCCACCTGGTGCAGGCGCAGGGCCTCCCAGCCATCGCGTTGTGCAAGCTCCAGGGCGGCGTCGACGATACTGTCGCGGGACACCTTGCGCTGCCTGCGGGCCATGATGGTCGTACCCCCGTGATCCGGGCCAGGCGGGATGCGGGATCCCTTCAGGTATCCTGACCATACGGACGTCCCAGCGGAAAGCGCAAGCCGCATCCGGGCGGTGGAATCGGTTGACCGCGTAACGGTGTTCCGGCCCCAGCGGCCGCGGCAAGCGACAGCGTCGCCGGACTACGGAGTGCCCGGCAATGCGTCGACCGGCTCCTCGAAGGCGATGAAGAGCAGGCAGTCCTCGTCGGAGCGGCAATGCGCCACGTGCGGCAGTCGCGGCGGCCCGTAGGCGTAGGTGCCCGGCCGCATTACCACCGGATCCTGGCCGTCGTAGTCGACGTGGAACTCGCCTGCCACGAGCACCATACGCTCAGCCGAGGTATGCCAGTGGTGCGGAATCGTGGACTGGCCGGGAACGCGCAGCAGGACATCGGCATTGCGGGCGGCCGGATCGCCCTGTAGCACCGCCAGGCCGCAGCCCTCCGGGAAGAAGTCCGGGCAGGGACCCCAGGCCAGATTCTCGGCGTCAGGATGCACGATGAAAGCCTTGGCGTCGGCGTGCACCACGGGTGGCGACAGCAGCACGCCGAGCAGCAGGGCCGCGCCACAGGCGGCGAGGCAGCGCTTCGCGGTGATGTGATGGTGGTACATGGAAGTCCTCCATGGGATGCGGTGGAGCCGTCCTCTCGTCGATGCGCTGCGCCGGACGGGGACGGCCATGACGCCCGCCGCACGCTACGTGGCTTAAACGCGGACAATCTCCCCGCGCATGGCGTAGTTGGCGTACATCAACTCCTGCTGCTCGCTGATATTCATACCGCGATGCGCCGTGAGCATGTCCTTCCAGGTGTACTGCTGCGGGCCGCCGGGTGCGTCCACAGCTCGCGCAGGTGTGACAGCAGGCATGCTTATCCTCCCCTCGCCTTGCCCGCACCCTTCGCCTCGACGGCCTTGCCGGCGCCAACGTGCAGTGCGCCGAAGCAGAAATCCAGCACGTCGTCGAGCGGCGCCGGGTCCCGCCACAGCCGGCAGCGCAGCGCCGCGCCTTCCCAGCAGTTGAGAATCAAGTTGGCCGCCTCGTGCGGATCCGTTGCCGCGTCGAGCTCGCCACGCTCGTGCGCCAGCGCCAGGCAGCCGGCGATGCGCTCGACGATGGCCACAAAGCAGTCCTCGATCTTGCGCCGGAAGACCTCACTGGCGCCGGACAGCTCCTGGCCGAGGCCGCCGAGCATGCAGCCGAAGTAACCCTCGCGCCGGTACTTGTCGCGCGACAACTCGAAGAAGCGGCGGATGCGCTGCAGCGGCGGCAGGCTGTCGTCGTCCAGGCAAGCCTCGAGCCCGGCGTGGACCTCGGCCATGTAGCGATCGACGACCTGCAGCGCGAAGTCCTGCTTGCTGTCGAAGTGGTGGTAGAAGGACCCTTTCGGCACACCGGCCGCCTGCAGCAGATCCTGCACGCCGAGCCCGTTGTAGCCGTGCTCCAGCAGCAGCTGCAGCCCGGTTCCCAGCAGGCGTTGTCGCGTCGTCCCCGTCATGGTCCGTGCCTTGCTGTGCGTGCGCGACCGGCCGCTAGACCGACCGGTCTAATCGGAAGCCTACGCCGCGGAACGATGGCGGTCAAGGCCGCGCGCTCGCCGCACGTATGTACGGCTACTTCGCCGGGCACGCTAGTGGTTCATAGCCGCTGTCCTGGAGAAACCGCTCGGGCTCCATCATTGCCAGGATGTCGAACACCGCGGCCTGGCGGTCGTCGGCCTGCCTGTAATAGGACTCCACGATGCGGTAGCCGATGAAGTAACCGAGATCGGCCGGTCGATCATTGACGCTGGCGCCGCCGTAGAGCCAGTCACCGTACTCGCGTTCATGCATGATGTCTCGGAACTCGGCCCAGAGCTCTTTTTCCCGGGGCTTTGCCCATTCGTGCACGTGCTCGTTGATATTTCTGCCAGTAAGCAGCTCGGTAACGAAATCGCCAGCACCCTCGTAAATGGACAGGCCGAGCAGCGTGGCGGGCGGCGCTGCCCGAGTCAGCTCAAGCTGCTGAAAGTGAATCATCTCGTGCACGATGATGGTCAGCAGATCCTCCGGCGCACCGATGACCGCACGATGCCAGTCGCCCAGCTCGCCGATCGGCGTGTCCCGCGTCATGCCGTACATCTCTGCGCCAATGAGCACGCCGTCGAAGTGGATGGTCCCGCCGGTGTTCATCGCACCTATCACGAGATAGGTATCCGGAAAGACGGCCTCCGGCAGCAGCGCATGCAGCTTGTCCATCGCATCGCGCACCGGCTCGGCCACCGCCCGCATTCGCGGCATCAGCGGGCGCAGAGACGCGTAGTACTCCGGGTGGGCATCGACGGCCGCGAGCAACTGCTCGACGCCCCCGATACGCAGCTCCAGCATCGCCTCCAGGCCGGGCGAGCCGGCATCCAGGTACTTGCGCTGGAAAACGCTTCGACGCCGATCGGGGTCGGCCATTCCGAGGTCCCACGCACGCCAGAACCGCTCGAGGTCGTCGGTAACGATTCGAGCCTGTGCAGGATCGCGATTGAACTCCGGTATGTCGTGCTCGTCCCCGGCAGTCTCGTCGGCCAACGCCGACGGTTGTGGGAGCATGCAGCCCGCCAGCATGATGATGGCAACGAGTGGTGCAGCGGGACACGCCGGTACGTGTTCAGCCGCCGGAGTCGGCTTTCGTGCAGGTGGCGCGACGCACGTCGGCGGAGCATTTGCGTCGCATTCCCTAATCCTTGGCATACGCCGCAAACACCTCCTCGCCCGTGAGCTGCTTGGTCTGCTCGCCAAACGAGTAGAACGCGGGCTTCTGGTCGATGAATATCTGCTCGGTGAAATTCCACCGGTCGTCGTCATCGAACAGCCCGACCGGGATGGCGTAGTGCCCGTCGAGCTGCAGGCGGTAGTAGAGGTGCGTGCCGCACTGCCCGCAGAAGCCGCGCTCGGCCCACTCCGAGGACTGGTAGGTCGAGATGTGCTC
>PWYM01000006.1 GCA_003567855.1 Gammaproteobacteria bacterium
ACTCGGGCGACTCCGACTCGGGCAGCTCCGACTCGGGCAGCTCCGACTCGGGCAGCTCCGACTCGGGCAGCTCCGACTCGGGCAGCTCCGACTCGGGCAGCTCCGATTCGGGCAGCTCCGATTCGGGCAGCTCCGACTCCGGCAGCTCCAGTGACGGCACGCGCAGCGTGACGCTGACGTGGCAGCAGCCGACCGAAAAAGAGGACGGCACCTACCTGAGCGACCTCGCCGGCGTGCGCATCTACTACGGCCAGGCGTCGGGCCAGTACACGGGCGAGTACGATCACGTGCTCGATCTGCCCGGCACGCACCTGACCAGCGTCGTCGTCGACGATCTCGAGCCCGGCACCTGGTACTTCAGCGCGAAGGCCTATCGCGCGACCGGCAGCGAGAGCACGTTCGCCGCCGAGGTCAGCACCCAGGTCAACTGATCCCCCCCTCGCGGCCGGCTGCATCGTACCCCCCAACCCCCGCGGACAGCCGGCCGCTCTTTCCTCCCCGCCGCCGGGGTGCGCACATCCGCGCATCCCGGCGCGCCTGATAGCGACGCCGCTTTCGAAGTTTGTCCCGCAAGCCGCTGATTACGCGGCCCGCGCGTTATGTCGCCAATCTGAGTCATTGACGCCACACTTTCTCGTGGCATGATCCCTCCCCGGCAAGTAACTGAATTGATTCAACTTTGTCGCCATGCAGCGACACCCCGGCCGGAGCTGCCCAGCCCGATGCGTCCATGTTCTGTTACCTCAGGGATGATGCCTTGGAACACCCCCCGCACCTGACCCTGCGCCGCGTCGCGCTGGTCACCCTTGTCGCCCTCGGTCTCCTGGCCGGGTGCAAGAGCAACGTCTCCTTCAACGGCGGCAACGCCGACCCACCGACAGCCGACAACGGGGCCGGCAACGGCTCGAACGACTCCGGCGGCAGCAGCACCCAGCTCGCCGTCAGCGGCGAGCCACCCCCGGAGGTCGTCGTCGAAGACGAATACAGCTTCCGTCCCGAGACGAGCGGCGCCAACGGCAACCCGAACTTCTCGGTCGACAACCTGCCCCCCTGGGCGGACTTCGACCCACGCACCGGCGAACTCACCGGCACGCCACAGCCCGGCGACGAGGCGATCTATCGCAACGTCACGATCACCGTCAGCGACGGCAGCGCAACCGCCACCGTGGGGCCATTCGACATCGGCGTCGTGACCACGGGCCAGTACAGCGTGGCGCTCGCCTGGCAGCCGCCCGACGAACGCCTCGACGGCTCGCCGCTGTCCGACCTCGACGGGTACCGGATCTACTACGGTCGCCACGACAGTGACCTCAACCGCTCGGTCGAAGTGGACAATCCGGGGCTCACGAGCTACGTCGTCGACGGCCTCGCGCGCGGCCGCTGGCTGTTCGCGATGACCGCCGTCGACGCCGACGGCCGTGAGAGTCCGCGCTCGGCATCAGTCGCAGCACGCGCCGACTGATACCCGCGCCTCGCGCCGTCCCCGGCGCCATCGAGCCGCGCCCGCCTCTCGGTCCTGCGCGCCGGCTCCCGGCTTAACGGTGCCAGCCCCGTCGCGGCTGGCACCTCAGCCTCTCAGCCGCTAGCATCACCTGCTTCATGCACGCGCCCCGCGCCATTGGCAGGTGACCATGTCCGACAACGGCTTCGACCACCAGAAACTCTCCAACCGCATCCTGCTCGCGCTGGGCCTCGGCCTCGTCGTCGGGCTCGCGCTGAACCTGACGGTCGCCGACGTGCCATGGGTGCGCGACTACCTGATCGGCGGGCTTTTCGAGGTCGTCGGTGAGATCTTCATCCGCTTCCTGAGCATGCTGGTCGTGCCGCTGGTGTTCGTGTCGCTGATCGCCGGTGTCAGCTCGCTCAGTGACCCCAAGACGCTCGGGCGCGTCGGCGGCAAGGCGGTCGGGCTCTACCTGCTGACCACGGGCATCGCGGTCACGTTGGCAATCACGTCGGCGATCATCGTCAAGCCTGGCGAGGGTGCGAGCCCCGACGTCATCGAAGAGCGCGAGATCGCCGCGCAGCCGTCGTTCGCCGAAGTGCTGGTCGAGATGGTGCCGCGCAACCCGGTCGAGGCGATGGCCCAGGGCGACATGCTGCCGATCATCGTGTTCGCGGTGCTGCTCGGTCTTGCGATCGCGACCGCCGGGCGGGCCGGCGAGCGCACGCGTGATTTCTTCGCCGACTTCAACGAGGTCATCATGCGCCTCGTCGGCTACGTGATGATGATCGCGCCGTACGGGGTGTTCTCACTGATCGCGGTGCTGGGCGCAACCACCGGCTGGCAGACTTTTCTAGGCGTACTGCAGTACGTCGTGCTGGTGTTCGTGATGCTGATCCTGCACGCGGTCGTCACCTACTCGATACTGCTCAAGGTCTTCACCGGGCTGAGCGCGCGCACATTCTTCCGCAAGCTGCGCACGGTGCAGGCGTTCGCGTTCTCCACCGCGTCCAGCGGTGCGACCATCCCGGTAACGCTGAAGACCGTCGAGCAGCGCCTCGGCGCCGACAACAAGGTCGCCTCGTTCACGGTCCCGCTGGGCGCGACCGTGAACATGGACGGCACCGCGATCATGCAGGGCATTGCGACCGGCTTCATCGCCCAGTACTACGGCATCGACCTCAGTCTCACGCAATACCTGATGGTCGTGCTGATGGTCGTGATGGCGTCGGTGGGTGCCGCGGGGGTACCCGGCGTGGGGCTGATCCTGCTCGCGGGCGTGCTCGCCGCGGTGGGCCTGCCGCCGGAGGGCATCGCACTGATCCTCGGCGTGGACCGCCTGCTCGACATGACGCGTACCGCGGTGAACGTCACCGGCGACGCGGCGGTGACGACCATCGTCGCCCACTCCGAGGGCGAGCTGAACCTTGCAGTCTACGACGACCGCAACGCGGGGCTCTGAGCCCCGCGCCGCGGCCGCGTTCAGAAGACCTCTTCTTCCACCGCCTCGCGCTGGCGGCGCACGCGCGCGGCCTGCTCGAGTGCGCTGATGTAGAGCGCGAAGTCCTGGAAGCCTGCCTCGCGGGCGAGCCGATCCTTTTCGATGTCGCGCATCATCGCCTCGATCTGCTGCGGGTCACCGGGCTCGACGGCGAGCAGCTCGTAGACGGCAATGTCGCCGGAGTCGAGCTCTATACGGCCGAAGCGTGACTGGCCCTCGGCGGGGCGCGGCTGCTCGAACACGTTGAACAGCAGGTCCGCCGGCACCGCGTTGAACTGCTGGCGGGTCACGAAACGTGCATCACCGAGCGCGAGGCCGAACTCCTCTTCCACGGCTTCGCCGTCGGCGCCCTCGCGCAGGCGTTCGAGCATGCGCGACGCGGTCTCGGTGGCAAGCGCGGATGCGCGCTCGACGCGCAGCTGCTCGACGATTTCGTCGCGCACCTCGTCGAGCGGGCGCGGCTCGGCCTCGCGGTGCTCGATCACGCGCACCATCACGACGGTGTCGTCGCCGATCTCGACCAGCGGGCTGACCTGCCCCTCGAGCAGCACCTCGGGGCTGAACGCGGCGGCGACGACGGGCTGGCTGTCATCGAACACGTCGGCGCCTTCGCGGGTGAACTCGTCCACGCGGCGCAGCTCCAGCGACTCGGCCTCGGCGATGGAGGCGAGATCGTCGGGGAACTCGAACGCGGCGTCGGCGAGTGCGTTCGCGCGGTCGATGAATTGGGCCTCGGCGCGGTCGCGTGCGAAATCCTCGGCGAGCGTATCGCGCATCTCTTCGAAGGGCGCGACGTCGCTCTCGCGGATCTCGTCGAGGCGGATCACGTGCCAGCCGAAGATCGTCTCCACGGGGCCGGCGAGCTCGCCCGCCTCCGACAGATCCCACAGTGCATCCTCGAACTCCTCGACGAAGAAGCCGGGCTCGGCCCAGCCGAGGTCGCCGCCGTCTGCGCCGCTGCCGGTGTCGTCGGAATACTCGCGCGCGAGTTCGGCGAAGTCCTCGCCGTCGCGGATGCGCGCGAGCAATGATTCGGCGAGCGCGCGTGCCTCGGCGTCGCCGCGGTCATCGGCGGAGATCAGGATATGGCTTGCGCGGCGCTCCTCGGGCCCGGCGGCGTCGGCGATCGATCGCTCGTAGTAGTCACGCAGCGCCGCATCGTCGACCGGGATGTCGCGCGCGACGTCGGCGAGGCGGATCTGCACGTACTCCAGGTCCACCGACTCCGGGCGCAGGAAGCGATCACGGTTGACTTCGTAGTAGTCGGCGACGGCGTCGTCGGACGGCGCCTCGATCTCGTCGAGGTAGCGGTCTACGCCGATGCGCACCCAGCGCACCTCGCGGCGCTGCTGCGCGAGCTCGATGTAGCGGCGGAACTCGCTAGGCGTGTAGAAGTTGGTGTCGGCGATCGCGTCCTGCAGCAGGTCCACGGCCATCGACTGGCGCTGGCGCTCCTCGAACTGCGACGGCGACATGCCCTGCGCGCTCAGGCGCGCGCGGTAGGCGTCGATGGAGAACCGGCCGCCGACCTGGAAGGCCTCGATGCTCTCGATCGCGCGCGCGAGATCGTCGTCGCCGATGCGGTAGCCCCGGCTTTCGGCCCGCTGCAGCAGCAGCCGCTCCTGGACCAGGCCGTCGACGACGCGCTGGCGCAGCTCGCGGCGCACCTCGTCGGGAACGTTGCCGTCGTACATCTCGTTGTACTGGAAGAGCTGGCGCTGGTAGACCTGTTCGAACTCACGGCGTGGAATCTCGTCACCGTCGACGACGGCGACCGCGTCGCGCCCGGAAGCGCCGAAGTCGCCGACCCCCCAGAAGATGAACGTGACCGCGATCAGCGCGATGATGACCCCGGCGATCCAACCGGTGATCTTGTCCCGAATCTGCTGCAGCATCGATAGTTCCCTCGCGGATCAGCCGTTGCGGCCGGCGTGCGCGGTACACCCGCGGCCGGCCGCGCCGTGATCGTTCAACACGTCTTCAAGCGCGTTCCAGCGCGTTTTGGGCACGCACAAAACAGAAGGGCGCCGACTGGCGGCGCCCTTCCGTGTACTGGCGGAGTGGACGGGACTCGAACCCGCGACCCCCGGCGTGACAGGCCGGTATTCTAACCAGCTGAACTACCACTCCATTGTCCATGGTGGGTGCTGAGGGGATCGAACCCCCGACC
>PWYM01000161.1 GCA_003567855.1 Gammaproteobacteria bacterium
CCCGCCGGAGTGGCGATCGCCAGCGCAACTGCGGAGCGTTAAAGGGAAAAGCCGTGTTCCTTCGCCGCCAGAACAAGCCGCTGATCGGACTTGACATAACCACGTCGTCCGTAAAGCTCATAGAGCTCGCGCAGGCGGGCAAGGGCTTCCGCGTCGAGTCCTATGCCGCCGAAGCCACGCCGTCGAACGCCATCAATGAAAAGGCCATCGTCGATTCTGAGGCCGTCGGCGATGCAGTCGCCCGCGCGGTGAAGCGCTCCGGCACGCGCAATCGCGACGTCGGTATCGCGATCTCCGGCGACGCGGCGATCACCAAGATCATCCAGATGCCGCGCACGCTTAACGAGTCCGAGATGGAAGGCCAGGTCGAGCTGCAGGCCGACCAGTACATACCCTTTCCGATGGAAGAGGTCAGCTTCGACTTCGAGGTCATCGGCCCCTCCGACAAGGACCCGGACGCGCTCGACGTGCTGCTCGTCGCGACCCGCTCCGAGAACGTCGACCAGCGCGTCGCCGCGGTGCGCGCCGCCGGGCTCACGCCGCGCCTCGTCGACGTCGAGGCCTTCGCGCTCGAGAACGCGTGCCGCCTGCTGACGCACCAGATGCCCAACAACGGCATTGACCGCCATGTCGCGGTCGTCGACTTCGGCGCCAGCACGACCACCTTCAGCGTACTCAAGAGCCTGCGCGTGCTTTACACGCGCGACTTCGCCTTCGGTGGCCAGCAGCTCACCGAGGAAATCATGCGGACCTACGGGCTCTCCATGGAGGACGCCGGGCGCGCCAAGAAAGAAGGCGGGCTGCCGAGCAACTACGGCCCCGAGGTGCTCGACGCGTTCATCGACGACATGACGCAGCAGGTCAGCCGCAGCCTGCAGTTCTTCCTGGCGTCAGGCAGCGGCCGCGAGCAGCCCGAGCAGATCCTGATCTGCGGCGGCTGCGCGAACATCCCCGGCGTGGCCGACGTGATCGCAAGTCGCGTGGGAATCCCGACCGAGGTAGGTGACCCGCTCGGCCAGATGAAGGTCTCGTCACGCGCGAAGAGCCAAGGCGTGCGCAAGGATTCCACCGCACTGCTGATCGCCTGCGGCCTGGCCCTCAGGAGCTTCGACTGATGCCTCGTATCAATCTGCTGCCTTGGCGGGAAGAACTGCGCAAGAAGCGCCAGCGTGACTTCGGCATCGCCGCCGGCGTCGCGGTGCTCGCGGGCATCATCGTCGTCATCGGCTGCGTGCAGGTCTGGAACGCGATGATCTCGCACCAGAACGAACGCAACCAGCTGCTGCGCACCGAGATTTCGCGCCTCGACCGCCAGATCCAGGAGATCACCGGTCTCGAGCAGCAGAAGGAACGCCTGCTCGCACGCATGGAGATCATCGACGAACTCCAGCGCAGCCGCCCCGAGATCGTCCACGTCTTCGATGAACTGGTGCGCGCACTGCCCGATGGCGTGCACTACACGTCGGTACGCCAGCAGGGCAGCCGCATCGAGCTCCGCGGCGCCGCGCAGTCGAGCACCCGCGTGTCGGCGCTGATGCGTCAGCTCGACGCCTCGCCGTGGTTCCGCGACCCCGGCCTGTCGGTGGTGGAAACCACGCAGGACGGCCCGAGCCGCAGGGCCGAGTTCACGGTGTTCGTCACCCAGGTGTCGGCGGTGGATCGCGGGGAGGGTGAGTCGTGAACGACCTGCTCGAACAGCTGCGTTCGCTCGACGCCAACGACATCGGCCGCTGGCCATTCGCGATCCGCGCTGCGGTGATCGCGATCGTCTTCGTTGCCGTCGTCGCGGGCGGGTTCTACCTGCAGATCGTGCGCGACTACCAGCCGCGCCTCGAGCGTGCCGAGCGCGAGGAAACGGACCTGCGCCGCAACTTCGAGGACAAGCAGCGCATGGCCGCGAACCTCGACGACTACCGCGCGCAGCTCGAGGAAATGGAGCAGTCCTTTGGCGCGATGCTGCGCCAGCTGCCCAGCCAGACCGAGGTGCCGAATCTGCTGGTCGACATCTCGCAGACGGGCCTGGGTGCCGGCCTCGAGGAAAAGCTCTTCCAGCCCAGCCCCGAAGTGCAGCGCGACTTCTACGCCGAGCTGCCAATCCGCATCCGGCTGGAGGGCGGCTACCACGAGATGGGCGAGTTCGTCAGCGGCATCGCCGCGCTGCCGCGCATCGTGACGCTGCATGACATCCAGATACAGCGCAGCGGCGGGCGCGGCAACGACCGCCCCGACCGTCTGACGCTCGACGTCACCGCAAAGACCTACCGGTACCTTGACGAGGACATGAACGGGCAATGAGCAGGCCGGATACAACCACCGTCGTCGGCGTCGCGACGCGCGTGCTGCTGCTGGCAGCGGCGACGTTCGTACTGAGCGCCTGCGGCCGCGGCATGGATGACCTCAACGCCTACATCGACGAGGTCAAGGCGCGGCCGGGCGGGCGCATCGAGCCGCTGCCGGAGATCGCGCCGCCGCCGACGCACACCTACACCGCGCGCACCGCCGGGATGCGCTCGCCGTTCCGGCCCGACGAGCCCCAGGTGTCGCGCGACACCGGTGTGGGCGCGCCCGACCGCGACCGCCCGCGCGAATACCTCGAGCAGTTTCCGCTCGACACCATGCGCATGGTCGGTTCGCTCGACATGGGCGAGGCGCGCTACGCGCTGGTGCAGACCCAGGAGGGTCTCGTGCACCGCGTGAGTCCGGGCAATTACATGGGCCAGAACGATGGCCGGGTCGTCGAAGTCAGCGGCTCGGAAATCCGGCTGGTGGAAATCGTTGCCGACGGCATGGGCGGTTACATGGAACGTCCGGCGTCGGTGGCACTGCGTGAATGATCTGCAATCCCGGGGCTTGGCCCGGGGAGCGACGGGAGTACAGGGGATGAGCTGCGAACATAAGCTGCCGGCTGCGGGTCCGGGTGGAGGAACGTCGCTGCGCCGCGCGGGTGCGCTGGCCGCGGCCGCGTGGCTGCTGCTCGGCTGGACGGTGGCCGCCAACGCCGGTGACCGCGGCCTCGAGAACATCGAGGTGCAGTCACTGCCGGGCAACCGGCTGGAGCTGCGGCTGCGCATGAGCGAAGCCGCGCCCGAGCCGCTGGCGTTCACGATCGACTCGCCTGCCCGTATCGCGCTCGATCTCCCCGATACCGCGCTGCGCCTCGACCGGCGCCGCCAAGACGTCAACCGCGGGCCGCTCAACACCATCCTTTCCGCCGAGGCCGACGGCCGCACGCGCGTGGTGCTGAACCTTGACGCGATGGTGCCCTACGAGACCCGCGTGTCGGGCAACGACATTATCGTCAGCCTCGGTACCGCCGAGGGTGCTGTCGCGCCGTCGGGCTTCGCTGACGCCCCGCACCGCACCGAGGAAGCGCCGGCCGAACGCCGTCGTGCGGCGGCCACCAGCCGCACCCTGCGCGACGTCGACTTCCGCCGCACCCCTGATGGCGCAGGCCGCGTCGTCGTCGATCTCAGTGATCCGGGCACCCGCGTGGACGTGCGCGAGGAAGGCGGCCGCGTCGTCGTCTCCTTCCGCGACACCGAGCTCCCCGAGGAGCTGATGCGCCGCCTCGACGTGATGGACTTCGCGACCCCGGTCACCACCGTCGACACGCTGCGCGCCGACCGTGACACGCGGATGATGATCAGCGCCGAGGGCAACTGGGAGCACCTCGCGTACCAGTCCGACACCCGTTTTACCGTCGAGGTCCGCGAGATCGTCGAGGACGACGAGGTGCGCGGGCCATTCGACCAGGACAAGGAGTACACCGGCGAGCGCCTCACGCTGAACTTCCAGGACATCGAGACCCGCGCGGTGCTGCAGCTGCTCGCCGACATCTCGGGGCTGAACATGGTGGTCAGCGACACCGTCACCGGCAACGTCACGCTGCGCCTGCAACAGGTGCCGTGGGACCAGGCGCTGGACATCGTCATGGCCACCAAGGGCCTCGACAAGCGCCGCAACGGTGACGTGATCCTCGTCGCGCCGGCCAACGAAATCGCCGCGCGCGAGCGCGCCGAGCTTTCCGCGCGCCAGGAAATCCAGCAGCTCGAGCCCCTGCGTTCGGAGTTTCTGCAGGTCAATTACGCGAAGGCGACCGACCTCGCGCGACTGATCTCCGGCGCCGGTCGTGACCGCAGCTTCCTGTCCGACCGCGGCAGCGTCGCGATCGACGAGCGCACCAACACGCTGCTGCTCTACGATACCGCGCCGCGAATCGCCGACATCCGCCGCCTCGTGCAGACGCTCGACATCCCGGTGCGCCAGGTGCTGATCGAGGCGCGCATCGTGATCGTCAGCGACGACTTCTCGCGCGAGCTCGGTTCGCGGCTCGGCGTGACCAGCGTCGGCTCGCGTTCGGGCGGCAGCGGCCTGATGTCGGTCACCGGTCGCAGCGCCGGTTCGGGCGCGATCGTCGACTCGGCGCTCGACAACATCCAGTCCACCGGCCAGGCGTTCCCGGTCACCGTCGGTTCGATCGACCAGCGCTACAACGTGAACCTTCCGGTCAGCCAGCCGGCGGGCTCGATCGCGCTTGCGGTGCTCGGCTCCGACACGCTCGTGGACCTCGAGCTGTCGGCGCTACAGGCCGAGGGCCGCGCCGAGGTGGTGTCCACGCCGCGCGTGATCACCGCCAACCAGCGCGAGGCGAGCATCGAGCAGGGCGTCGAAATCCCGTTCCAGGAGTCGGCGGCGAGCGGCGCGACGGCGACGCAGTTCAAGAAGGCGGTGCTGTCGCTGACAGTGACCCCGCAGATCACCCCCGACAACCGCATCATCATGGATCTGCAGGTCAGCCAGGACAACGTCGGTGAGGTCGTGCCGAGCGCGACCGGAGGGTTCGTGCCGAGTATCGACACCCGCCAGATCTCCACGCAGGTGCTCGTCGACGACGGCGAGACCGTGGTGCTCGGGGGCATCTACGAGACCGAGCGCCGTGAATCGTCGAGCAAGGTCCCGCTGCTGGGTGACATCCCGCTGCTCGGCCACCTGTTCCGCACCACGCAGAACGTCTCCAACAAGTCCGAGCTGCTGATCTTCATCACGCCGAAGATCCTGCGCGAAGGCGCGCGGGTGCAGTGATCCCGCGCTGTCGGCGGGTC
Source organism: Gammaproteobacteria bacterium (assembly GCA_003567855.1). Lineage (GTDB taxonomy): Bacteria > Pseudomonadota > Gammaproteobacteria > Steroidobacterales > PWYM01 > PWYM01. Next base: position 5,103 of record PWYM01000161.1, read on the forward strand.
CCGCGC
>PWYM01000250.1 GCA_003567855.1 Gammaproteobacteria bacterium
GAGCGCCTGGTCGCGGTGAAGAACAGGTACGACCCGGGCAACCTGTTCCGCCTGAACGCAAACATCGCGCCCACGGCCTGATCATCAGGCGTCGGGGAATCCGCGGCCCCGTATCGCGGGCCGAACGGCGCCGGCAATACCACCGCGATCGGCATCATCACGTCGCTGGTCAACAAGACCTCCGGGCGCGTCAGCGTCTTTGGCCACGACATAGACACCGACCTGCAGCGCGCCAAGGCGTGCATCGGCGTCGTCCCGCAGGAGGTCAACCTGCCGGTGTTCGAGAAGCCGATCGACATCCTGGTCAACCAGGCCGGCTTCTACGGCATCCCGGCACGCATCGCGCGCGGGCGCGCGGAGAAGTACCTGCGCGAACTGCACCTCTGGGACAAGCGCAACGACATCGCCCGCAACCTCTCCGGCGGCATGAAGCGCCGGCTGATGATCGCCCGCGCGCTGGTCCACGAGCCGCGGCTGCTGATCCTCGACGAACCCACCGCCGGCGTGGACATAGAGATCCGCCGCTCGATGTGGGCATTCATGAAGAACACCAACGAGGCGGGCGTGACGATCATCCTGACCACGCACTACCTCGAGGAGGCCGAGAGCCTCTGCCGCAACGTCGCGATCATCGACGAGGGGCGCATCGTCGAGAACGACCGCATGCAGCGCGTGCTGCGAAAGCTCAACTACCAGGCGCTGGTGCTGAACGTGGACGAGCCGCTCGAGCGGGCGCCGGTGCTCGACGGGTTTCCGCACGTCGTGCTGCGCAACGAGCACGAGATCGAGGTCGAGATCGCGCGCGGCCAGAGCATCAACGCGCTGTTCGAAAGCGTCAGCCACGCCGGGCTGACCGTCAGCAGCCTGCGCAACAAGACCAACCGGCTCGAGGAGCTGTTCCTGCGCCTGGTCGAGAACAAGCCCGCCGACGCCGCACCGGCCGCGGAGCAGGCCTCGTGAGCCGCGCGGCCGCCGACACCGGGCGCCCGGCCGAGCCGGCCGGGTACGTGCCGCCGCCGAGCCGGCTGCGCACCAACTGGGTGGGCCTGTGCACCATCGTGCGCAAGGAGATCACGCGGGTCACGCGTATCTGGATACAGACCGTGGTGCCGCCGGCGATCACGATGACGCTGTACTTCCTGATCTTCGGCGCGCTGATCGGCCGGCGCATCGGCGAGATGGAGGGCATGCCTTTTATCGTCTACATCGCGCCGGGGCTGGTGATGATGGCGGTGATCACCAACTCGTTCTCGAACGTGGTGTCGTCGTTCTTCGGCGCCAAGCTCCAGCTCTACCTCGAGGAGATGCTCGTCGCGCCGCTCGCGGCGGCGACCATCGTGCTCGGCTACATGATCGGCGGCATCTTCCGCGGGCTGTGCGTCGGCGCGCTGGTGACGGTGGTCGCGCTGTTCTTCACCCAGCCCAGCGTAGAGCACCCGCTGATCACGATCGCGGTCGTCGTGCTGACCGCGGCGGTGTTCTCGCTAGGCGGACTGATCAATGGCGTGTTCGCGCGCAAGTTCGATGACGTGTCGATCATCCCCACCTTCGTGCTCACGCCGCTGACGTACCTCGGCGGGGTGTTCTTCTCGATCTCGATGCTGCCGCCGTTCTGGCAGCACGTGGCACTGTTCAACCCGGTGCTCTACATGGTCAACGCCTTCCGCTACGGCGTGCTGGGCGTGTCCGACATTCCCATCGCCACGGCCTTCGCGCTGATCGTCGCGTTCCTCGCGGGGTTGTTCTGCTGGGCGGTGTGGCTGCTGACGCGGGGGACGGGGATCAGGAGTTGATGCCGGCACGGGGCGTCCGCGCGGCCGCCACCGCGCGGAGCCGTAAACGAAAACGCCCCGGGAAACCGGGGCGTTTTTTCGAAACTTCCTTGCCCTGCGCCCGGCCCGTGGCCGGTCAGGACATGCCCGGACTCAGCCGAGGCGTCGGCGCACCAGGGCCAGGCCCAACAGGCTGGCACCCAGCAGCGCCAGCGCACCAGGCGCGGGCACCGCTCGCACTGCATGGTTGGCAGTCTCGAAGGCGCGCTGGGTGCTGTCGAACTCGATCGCGTCGAAGCTCAGCCCGTCCTCGAACCAGAACTCCACGAAGAAAGACGCGGCCTGGTTACCGTCGGCCGGCTCGATCGGGCTGTCACCGCCACTGAACGTGCCAACGGTGTTGCCGTCGGACAGGAAGGTGATCGTGTTGTAGGAATCGATCGAACCCCACAGCAATCCGAAGTAGTCAGCCGAAAAGCCAAGGCTGAAGGTGGCCGTGCCACCGGAATTATCGTAGGGCACCGTCAGGAACCAGTCATCGTCGGCGAGGCCGGCGGGTTTGGCGTACAGGCTGGGATTGCCTTCCTGCAGGAACGCGAAATCCCCGTAGCAGCTGGCATAGCCGCCGCATCCGTTCGCGTCGGCCCCGAAGTCGAAGGTCTGCGCGCCGGCGACGTCGCTGACGAGCTGGCTGCCATTGCTGCTGACGATGATGTTCGCGTGCGCGGTACTGGCGATCGCGAAGAGCGCGAGGGGAGCCAGGAGCTTGACCGTATTCATGGGGTACTGCCTTTCGAGTTGCTATTGCACGGACACGCAGCAAGCTTCATGCCATCATAAGCTTAATTTATAAAACAAATGCTTGGGTGCTTACTGGGTGAAGCCTGGCATGAATGTGTAAAGAGAATCGACGCTGAGCTGGTACTGCCGGACCTGCGCCGATCCGCACGGCTGTGCCTTCACGCGTCCCCGGAACGTGCCGCTACGGGTTGAGGCCCTGATGCGCGAGGTCCCGCGGCCCGGCGAGCTGCCGGTATGCGTTGTCACGCTGCCGAGGAACCGCCATCCCGGTATGGTGTCCTAATCTTTTGCTGGCGCGATGCGCGCGCCGGTCAGTGCGGATGCCGGTCGGAGGGTAGCGCGGTGGCGAAGCGAGCCTGGTTGTTTTTCATCCTGCTTTTCGGCGCGATGTCGGCTGCGTCGGCCGAGATCGTCGTGCGCGAGTTTTCCGGCTCGGGCACCCAGGAGACGCGTTCGTTCTCGGTACAGGGTCCGTGGATCGCGAACTGGCGTGTCTGGCAGGATTATGGCGACCGTGACGTCGCCAATATCGAGATCTTCCTCTACGATGCCGCGTCCGGCCGATATCTCGGGCGCATCACGGAGCAACGCGGCGACGCCGTCGGCGACCGGCTGCTCGACGACAGCGGACGATTCCATTTCCGCGTCGTCACCCGCAGCCATCGCTGGGAGCTCACCGTGATCCAGATCGACGAGGACGAGGCGCGGCGACTGCGGCGCGACGCAGGCGGACGCTGAGCCCCCGCCCATAGTTGAACGCGCGCTCGGTTTGAGCCGGCCAGCGTCTTGGCGCGTTCGTGGCGGGCTGCTAGGTTGAGCGGCACACCTTTCCAGGACGCCCGCCCGAGGCGGCCTCCCAGCCGGAGCATCCACCGGGCGGAGCCTGTCCCGAGTGGAGCGCGCCATGCGAAGACGTACCTTCTGTCGTTCCGCCATTGCCGCGGCCGTGGCGTCCTCGCTTGCACCGCTCGATGCCTACGGCGCGTTCTACCGTGTCGTCGCGGCCGGTGCACTGGAGCGGCGCGCGACGTGGACGCGGTCTCGGGCGACGGCTCACCGCTCACGCTGCGCGGCACCGATATCGCGGAGCTGGCCTCGGCCATTCGCGGCCGCGTGCTGCTGCCCGATGACGAGGGCTACGCCAGGGCGCGCCTGATCCAGAATCCGTCGTTCGACCGCCGGCCCGCGCTCATCGTCCAGGTCACCGGCGCGACCGATGTACTCCGGGCCGTCGACTTTGCCAGGGACCACGGCGGCGTGCTGCTCGCGGTCAAGTGCGGCGGCCACAGCTATTCCGGCGCATCGACCTGCGACGACGGCATGATGATCGACCTCTCGCCGTTCCGGCACGTGCGCGTGGACCCGGGGGCACGGCGCGCGTGGGTCAGTGGCGGTAGCCTGCTCGGACAGGTCGATCACGAGACGATGGTCCACGGCCTGGTGACGACGCTGGGCACGGTGTCGCACACGGGGGTCGGCGGGCTCGTCACCAGCGGCGGATTCGGTCGGCTCGGGCGTCGCTTCGGGCTGAGCATCGACAACCTCGAGTCGGTGCAGGTCGTCACCGCCGCCGGCCGGCTGCTGCGGGCAAGCGCCGACGAGAACGAGGATCTGTTCTGGGGTGTACGCGGCGGCGGCGGCAACTTCGGCGTCGTGACCGCGTTCGAGTTCCGGCTCCACCCGATGCAGCGGGAGGTGATCGCCGGCAAGCTGCGCTTCCCGCTGGACAGGACCGCCGACGTGCTCGAGCTTTTCGGTGAATACGGCGCGCGGGCACCTGACGCATTGCAGATGGACACGACCGTACTGCTGCCACCGGGCGGTGCCGACGGGTTCGTCGACCTGTCGGCGTGCTACTCGGGCGACGCGCGGGAGGCGGAGAAGGCGCTGGCGCCGCTACGCCGGCTCGGTACCCCGCTCGCCGACGACATCGGCCCCGTCGACTACGTTGCGTTGCAGCGTTCGGCCGACAACGACGACCCGCGCGCGCTGGGTATCTACCTGCGGAGCGGCTTCGTCTCCGAGATCGGCCCGGAACTCAGGGCATCGATCGCCGACAGGCTGGAAGCCCATCCCGAGCGCACCACGGTGGTGTCGTTCCAGCAGGGCGGTGGCGCGATCAGCCGCGTGCCGGCGGACGCCACCGCGTTCCCCCAGCGCGACGCCCTGGCGAACATGATGGGGATCACCGGCTGGCGCCACGGGCAGGGCGACGCTGATGCTCACATGGGCTACATGCGCGGATTCTGGGAGGCGGAACTGGCGCCCCATGCGCAAGGTTTCTACGTAGCCGACACCTCTCCGGACGCCACCGCCGACGAGGTCCGCGACAATTACCGGCGCAACCACGAGCGCCTGGTCGCGGTGAAGAACAGGTACGACCCGGGCAACCTGTTCCGCCTGAACGCAAACATCGCGCCCACGGCCTGATCATCAGGCGTCGGGGAATCCGCGGCCCCGTATCGCGGGC
>PWYM01000022.1 GCA_003567855.1 Gammaproteobacteria bacterium
CCGCGACCGCGGTGCTCGACCGGACCTCGCTGCTGCCCCACCTCAACCCCGGCGTGCTCGACACGGAAGATCTCGCGAGACTGCGACCGATCGCGGTGTCGATGGGCCTGATGCTCGAGTCGACGGCGGACCGGCTCTGCGCGCGCGGCGGTCCGCACTTCGGCTCACCGGACAAGCAGCCAGCCCGCCGGCTGCAGATGATCGATGACGCCGGCAGGCTGGGCATCGCGTTCACGTCGGGCATCCTGATCGGCATTGGCGAGACGCGCGCCGAGCGCCTAGACGCCCTGCTGGCGCTGCGGGACCTGCACGAGCGGCACGGTCACCTGCAGGACCTGATCATCCAGAACTTCCAGCCCAAGCCCGGCACGCGCATGGCCAGCCATCCTGCCCCCGCGCTCGAGGAGCAGCTCTGGACCATTGCCGCGGCGCGGATCGTTTTCGGGCCCGAAATGTCGATCCAGACGCCGCCGAACCTGCGGCCCGATGCGCTGCACGCGCTCGCCGCCAGCGGCATCAACGACTGGGGCGGGGTGTCACCGCTGACACCCGACCACGTGAACCCGGAAGCCCCCTGGCCGGAGCGCGACGCGCTCGCGGCGGCGACCGGCCGTTGCGGGCGCGCGCTGGTCGAGCGGCTCGCGATCACGCCGCGACATGCTGCGGACCCCGATCGGTGGCTGGCACCGGAGCTGGCGACGCGCGTACGGCGACTGACCGATGCTGAAGGTCTCGCACACACCGGGCGCTGGCACGCCGGCGCCGACGTGCCGGTGCCGAAAATGCTGCCGGGCGCATCATGGCCGCAACACAGGCGCGACGGCATCCGCCCCGCGCGACACGTCGCGCGCGCACTGTCGGCCGTGCTCACCGGCGGGCCGCCGGACGCCGCCGACGTGACGATGCTGTTTCGCGCGCATGGCGCCGACCTCGACGCGGTGCTTGCCGCCGCCGACGAGCGGCGGCACGCGGTGGCCGGCGACCGCGCCAGTTACGTGATCAACCGCAACATCAACTACACGAACATCTGCACGTACCGGTGCGGGTTCTGCGCGTTTTCCAAGGGGCGCTCGGCACGCAGCCGGCGCGGCCCCGGCTACCTGCTCGAACTCGACGAGGTCGCGCGGCGCGCCGAGGAAGCCTGGCGCAATGGCGCGACCGAGGTGTGCCTCCAGGGCGGCATCCATCCGTCGTTCACAGGGCGCACCTACCTCGACATCGTCGCCGCGATTCGCGCGGCGGTGCCCGATGTCCACATCCACGCGTTCTCGCCGCTGGAGATCCGACACGGCGCCGACACGCTCGGCCAGTCACTGGACACCTACCTGCGCCGACTGCGCCGCGCGGGCCTGGGATCGCTGCCGGGCACGGCCGCAGAAATACTCGACGACAACGTGCGCGCGATCCTCTGCCCCGACAAGCTCGACACCGCCGGCTGGCTCGAGGTCATGGCGGCCGCACACCGCGTCGGCCTGCGCAGCACGTCGACGATGATGTTCGGCCACGTGGACGCACCCGCTCACTGGGCTGCTCACCTGCTGCACCTGCGTGCGCTGCAGGCACGCACCGGCGGGTTCACCGAGTTCGTGCCGCTGCCATTCGTACACGCCGAGGCGCCGCTATGGCGCCGGGGACTGGCCCGCAGCGGTCCCGCGTTTCGAGAGGTCCTGCTCGTGCACGCCGTCGCGCGGCTGGTCTTCGGCGGCACGCTTTCGCACGTACAGGCTTCGTGGGTGAAACTCGGCGCCGATGGCCTCGAGGCGTGCCTGCGGGCCGGTGCCGACGACATGGGCGGCGTGCTGATGAACGAGTCGATCACGCGTGCCGCAGGCGGTGACCATGGTCAGTTGATGCCGGCGTCTGCGCTGGTCGACGTCGCCCGCCGGCTGGACCGCACACCCTGGCAGCGCACGACGCTGTACGCCGAAGTGCCGGCACGTGCGGCGGTGGTGCCATCGACCGTGCCCGTATCACTGGCGTCGGGTGGTTGACGGCTCCGGACGGCGTCCGTCCGGCGGCGACTTGATTTGTTGTCGGCTAACAAGGCACGCTTTGGCGGCGTGCATCGTGGGGGAGAAATCAGGTGATGCAACACGCGCGAATGTCTTCATGGATCCGGCGCGCAGCGTGGGTAGTTGCGATGGGCGCCGCGACTCCAGCCGCGGCCGGAGCGGGCGGCTTTACCGCGTCACAGGCCGAGGCCGGCCACGGCGCCTACCAGCGCTACTGCGCGGAGTGTCACCAGTCGGCGCTTCGCGGCACCGGCCACGGGCCGGCGCTGCTCGGCGCCAGGTTCCAGTCAAACTGGGCCGAACGCGGCGCCGACGAACTCATTGCGTACCTGCGCTCCGAGATGTCGATGGCGGTGCCCGTATCCACTCATGCGGACGTCTACACCGACATCGCCGCGTTCATCCTCGCGGCTAATGGCGCCGAACCGGGCGACGCGCCGCTACACGCGCGCGACGACACGCCGGTCGCCGCACTGCTCGCCGATCGCACCGGCGACGCGGAGCGTCCGCGCACGGGCGATGTGGCTGACGAACGAGCCGATGATGCTGCTGCAGGTAATGACGCCCGCGACATCTGGGAAGGTGCCGCGGGTGTTGCGGAGGCCGCATTGCGTGCCGGCCGCTGGGTCAATCGCGAGACGCCATCGCTGACGCCGGTCACCGAGGCGCTGCTCGACAACCCGCCGGACGGGTCGTGGCTCAGCTGGCGGCGCACGCGCGACGGCCACGGCTACAGCCCGCTTGCGCAGATCGACCGCGACAATGTCGGCAACCTCCGGCTCGCGTGGGCCATGACGATGCGCGAGGGCAGCAACCAGGGCACGCCGCTCGTCCATGACGGCGTGATGTTCCTGACCCACCCGGGCAACGTGATCCAGGCGCTCGACGCGGCGACCGGAGAACTCTACTGGGAGTACGCCTACGAGCACCCGCCCGAGTCGCGCACGCTCGGCGGGCCGACGCGCAATATCGCGATCTACGACGACAAGCTTTTTCTCGCGACCTACGACGCTGCAGTGGTCGCGATAGACGCGCGCACCGGCAAGCAGCTCTGGCGCACCGGCAAGGCCGACTACAGCTACGGCTACACGCACACCGCCGGGCCGATCATCGCGGCCGGGGTGGTCGTCAGCGGTATCAACGGCTGCGAGCGCTTCCACGCCGACGGCTGTTTCATCACCGGCCATGATCCGGACACCGGCGAGGAACTCTGGCGCACGTCGACGATTGCGCTGCCGGGTGATCCCAACGACGACACCTGGGCCGGGCTGCCCCCCGAGCTGCGCGGTGGCAGCGACAACTGGATTGCCGGCAGCTATGACCCGGAGCTGGGCCTGTATTTTCTCGGCACGTCGCAGGCCAAGCCCTGGCTTGCCGCGAGCCGCGGCATGACCGCCGAGGACGCCGCGCTCTACACCAATGCGACGCTCGCGCTGGACCCGCAAACCGGCGAAATGGCCTGGTATTTCCAGCACATCCCCGGCGAGACGCTGGACATGGAGACCGGCTTCGAGCGCGTACTGATCGACGTCGACGGCGAACCGATGCTGTTCACCGGCGGCAAGGAAGGTTTCCTGTGGCGACTCGACCGCCGCGACGGCAGCTTCCGCGGCCTGGCCGAGACGATGCCGCAGGATCTCTTCAGCGAAGTCGACCAGGAGACCGGCCGCGTCACCTACCGCCAGGACATCATCGATGCCGGCGTCAATGAACCGATCCGCGGGTGCCCGAGCATTTACGGCGGTCGCAACTGGCAGGCTTCCGCGTACAGCCCGGAGTCCGGCGCGCTGGTGTTTCCGCTGCACATGCTGTGCATGGAGTTCATCGGACACGAGGTGGAACTCGCCGAAGGCGCGGGTGGCTACGGTGGCGAATCGGAAGTCTTTCCGATGCCCGAGGCCGAGGGCATGCTCGGCCGGCTGGTGTCCTGGGACGTGCGCACGCTCGAGGAGCGCTGGCGCCACGAGCAGCGCGCGATGTTCCTGACCGGCGTGCTGACCACCGGCGGCGGACTCGCGTTCATCGGCGACCTGGACCGCTACTTCAAGGCCTTCGACGTAGAGACCGGCGAGGAACTGTGGCAGACGCGCCTGGGTGCGCCGCTGCACGGCTTCCCGGTCACCTTCGAAGCGGATGGACGGCAATTCGTTGCGGTGCAGACCGGCATGGGCGTGTTCAGGCTGATGACCGCACGGCAGAGCCCGGACCTCTACCAGCCGAGCGGGGGCAACATGCTGTACGTGTTCGAACTCGTCAACTGATCTGCGCCCAGGCGAGTTCGGCCACGTCGTCGACCGCGGCCGCGTACTCGCGGGCCCGCGGGTTCACACTGGTGCCCTTGAGCAGCCGACCGCGGATGCCGTGGAATATTGCGGCGAGCCGGAACAGGCTGAACGAGACATAGAAGTCGAGGTCGGGAATGCCGTCACGGCCGGTCAGTTCACAGTACATCGCCACGTACTCGGCCTCCGCAGGCAGCCCGAGGGCGTCGAGATCGGCGCCGAGCATGCCGGTGACGCCCAGCGGCGGCATCCGCCACGGCAGCAGGTGATAACCGAAGTCGGCCAGCGGATGCCCGAGCGTCGACAGCTCCCAGTCGAGGACCGCGGCCACGCGCGGTCCCGCCGGATGGAAGATCAGGTTGTCGCATCGGTAGTCGCCATGCACGATCGACACGCTTGTGTCGGTGGGCACGTTGTCCGGCAGCCAGTCGATGAGCCGTTCCATCGCAACGACCCGCCCGGCGTCGGGCGTCTCGAGGTATTGCCGGGACCAGCGACGGATCTGGCGCTGGAAGTAGTCTCCGGGACGACCGTAATCGCCGAGGCCGACCGCCTCGAAGTCGACCGAGTGCAACGCCGCGAGCACCTCGACCATCGACCGGTAACATGGGCGCCGCTGCGCGCGCGGCACCTCCGGCAACGTGCAGTCCCAGAAATTTCGCCCCTCCACGAGGTCCATCACGTAAAACGGCGTACCGA
>PWYM01000070.1 GCA_003567855.1 Gammaproteobacteria bacterium
CCGTCAGCGGTCGCCGAAGCCGACCGACGCGCCGATGAAGTAGTTGCGGCCCAGCGTGTCGTAGAGCTGCACGTTGGTGTTGGAGTCACCGCCCGCGCGGAAACCGATCACCGGGGGCTGCTTGTCGAACACGTTGTTGATACCACCGAAGAACCGCACCCGCTCCGACAGCTCGTAGCCTGCCGTCAGGTCAAGGTAGGTCCAGGCGCTCAGCGTGCCGTTCTCGTTCGGGAACGCGTTGGGATGCAGCTTCAGGCGACCGACGTAGCGGATTTCCGGCGTTACCCGGAAGGGGCCGCTACGCCACTCGGTGCGCAGTATGCCCCGGAAATCCGGCGCGATGCGGATCGCATCGCTCGAGCAGGGCCCACCGTAGAACCCGGCACAGTCGACCTTGGCCTCACCTTCGAACGGCGTGGTCACGTTCTCGAACTGCCGCGAGAGTACGAGCGTAAAGTCCAGTGTGCTCGATCGACCGGGCAGCGACAGCCACGACGGGCCTTCGTCGATGCCGTAACGCACCTGCAGGTCCACGCCGTCGACCTTGCGTTCGGCGACGTTGAGAAGCGGGGCCCGAACCCGGTCGATGAAGCCGCTCGACAGGCGCGAGATCGACTGACACGCGGTGCTCTGCGCATCGAGCGTCTCGAAACAGCGATTCACGAGCAGCTGCGGCGTGACGGTACTGATCGCCTCGTCTACCTTGATGCGGTAGTAGTCGAGTGACATTGACAGCGAAGGCAGCGCCTGGGGCGTGAAAACTACACCCAGCGTGATCGTGTCGGCATCTTCCTGTTCGAGTTCTTCGTTGCCGCCTGTCTCGACCTGGAAGCCCTGGTTCGCGGGCGTGCCCAGGTTGTCGGCGAACTCGGCGGGTACGCCCTGCTGGATGCAGAGCTCCTGCTGCGCCGGGGTCGGGTTCTGGACCGCCCAGCACGGATCGACGCCGCCCTGGAAGCCGGTGCTCACCGGTGCGAACAGCTCGTTGAGGTTTGGTGCGCGAATCGCCCGGCTGAAACCGCCACGGGCGCGTACCGATTCATTGATACCCCAGTCGAGCGACAGGCTCCACGCAGTCACGCTGCCGATGGTCGAATAATCGGCGTAGCGCACCGCACCCTCGAGTGCAAGCTCGTCGATGCCGGTAACGCCCGAGACCAGCGGCACGCGCAACTCACCGAACACCTCGAAGATGTTGAAATTGCCATCATTGAGCACCGGCGGAGTCCCGCCGAGGTCACCCGCGATCGCGGCGGGGTCGGGAATGGTTTCGAATGACTCACGACGCCACTCCACGCCGAACGCCGAGGACAGCGGCCCGGCCGGCAGCTCGGCGAGATCACCGGCCACGGAACCGCCTGCCACCGCGCGCGTAAAGCGGTTGAGCGTCGTGGTCGACGTCTGGATGTAATCGGTCATTTCCGGTGTCAGCTCGCCGGGACCGAAAATATTCACGGGCACGCAGTTGAGAAGAGGCTGCGCGCACTGCGCGTTACCGTCTTCGTCGAGTACCACGTCCAGGCCGGCAGTCAGGCGGGAGCTTGAGAGGAGCCCCTGATAGTTCTGCGTGACATCCGAGCGCGCGAACTGGTGGAACGCGTCCCAGAACCAGCTGTTTCCGGCCACCTCGAAATCACCACGCAGGCCGCTGGTAAAATTGAAAGAGTCAGTGGTGTACGCGGAATTTCTCGGACCAAATTCATTGAACCGCCGCGCGGTGTTGCGCACGCGGAAAACCCCGTCACCCTCGGGATCAAAGAACGCTTCGTTGGCTGCGAAGAAATCCCGCAACGGCTGCGAGAACAGCGGGTTGTCGGGCGCATTGGGGATCCGGATCGTGCCGTTTTCCTCGCCGGGTGAAGTGGGCGTGATGTTCAGCGGCGCCATCTGGAAGGCGTTTTCCTTCTTGGCGTAGAAGAACTGGGCGTACACCTCGATGTTGTCGGCGAGATCGTAGTTGCCAAGCGCGTTGATCTGCCAGCGCTGCAGCGGGCGCAGCAGGTAGTTCGGCGCGGCGTAATTGAATTGATCGGTGGGACGGCAGAACGCGCTCGGCACACCACCTTCCTCGAACTTGATGCCCTGTACAGGCCCGGGACAAGCGGCCTGTGCAGCCTCCCAGTCGATACCGGCCACCTGGTCGAACTGCGCCGGCTGAATGCCGATGAAACCCTCGGGTATACTGGCGACGCCGAATGGCTGCAGGACCCCGTTGCTATCAGCCAGAAGCGGTTGGCGCGAAAAGGCCCGATCGCCCATGAAAACCGGATCACGATCGGTGAAGTTACCGTGCAGCATTACGCTGCCGCGGCCATCGCCCAGCGTCGTACCGAGCAACAGGTCGACCTTGTGGCCAGTGCCGTCGCCACGCGAGGTTTCGCCGAACTGGTAGCGGATCTCGGCACCATCAAAGGAATCGCGCATCACGAAGTTGACCGCACCCGCGATCGCATCCGAACCGTAGACTGCCGAGGCACCGCCGGTGACGATCTCGACGCGTTCGATCAGCATGTCGGGAATGGTCGCGAGGTCCGCGATGCCGGTCACGTCGCCCGGCACGAAGCGGCGTCCGTCCACGAGCACCAGCGTGCGCGTCGCACCCAGCCCTCGCAGGTTCGCCGGCAGCACGCCGGATCCGCCGCTCTGATTGGTCGCACTCGTCTGGTCAGGGGCGAGCTGGGGGAAACGGTTGAGCGTGTCCTCGAGCGTCAGGTTGCCAACCGACTGGATTTCCTCGAACTCGACGGTCTGCACGGGGCTGACCTCGATGAAGTCGCGACTCCGGATCAGTCGCGAACCGGTGACCCGGATCTCGTCTATGGTTCCGGCATCGACACCTGCCTGCCCCTGCGCGCTGGCTGCGCCGGCATACCCGGCGGCAGAGACGACCAGACCCGTCAGCAGGGCCTGTCGCACCGCCCGCTTGAGTGGTAGAGAACGCGTATTCATTTTGATACTCCGTGATGCCCCAACGGGGCGCTGATCCAACTGCGTCGCAGGCGGATGGATGACGGCCTTCCCGTCTCTCGCTGACACGTGCGGCGTCCTTGCGCGCCCGGACCCCCTGTCTGATCGCGGACTCGGCGACGTGATCACCGCCTCTGAACGCCGTGCATGTGTCTTTTAAACCACACCGCACGCGTGCAAACTCCCGCGAAACCGATGCTCGTCCATGCGTCACGATGTGTCAACGATTTTTTGATCGTATACCGCACAGGACACTATCTCGCGCACACTGTTGTTCAAAAATCGACCAGCAGGTCAACAGCCCTGCTTGCCACCGCCGCGCCGCGTCACCACCGTCGATCTCCGCGCCGGCTCAGCGCCTGATAGAGCATCGTGACTCGACTCCAGAGGCACGTGCCGGCCTTCGAGGCGCATTCGGACCCGGCGTCGACTACGTCGTATACTGATTTATTTCCGCACATATGTTCGGAATATAACCAAACGGGTATCCTCGTCCATTGACATCAGACTCACGGAACCCGAACGGAAGGACCACCGAAACCATGCCCCAGCTGGACGACCCGCAACTGCTACGCGACACCCTGTACATCGCCGGAGAATGGCGCCGCGGCGCGAACGACCGGACGCTGCCGGTGACCAACCCGGCAACGGGTGAAACCATCGCGCAGGTGAGCCTGGCGAGCCGCGCCGAGACCACGGCCGCAATCGAGGCGGCCGACAACGCGCTGGCCGCCTGGTCGGCGCTGCCGGCCAAAGGCCGCGCCGCGATCCTGCGCCGCTGGTACGAGCTGATCGTCGCGCACGTCGACGATCTCGCGAAAATCCTGACCGCCGAGCAGGGCAAGCCGCTGGCCGAGGCGCGCGGCGAGATCCTCTATGGGGCCGCCTTCTTCGAGTGGTATGCCGAGGAAGCAAAGCGGGTGTACGGCGAGACCATTCCCGCCCCCGATACGGGTCGCCGGCTGATGGTGCTGCGCCAGCCCATCGGCGTCTGCGCCGCCATCACGCCGTGGAACTTCCCGATGGCGATGATTCCGCGCAAGGCTGCGCCCGCGCTCGCGGCTGGCTGCACGATGGTGCTCAAGCCCGCCAGCGCGACCCCGCTGTCGGCCCTGGCGCTCGCCGAGCTTGCCGATCGTGCCGGCGTACCCGCGGGGGTGTTCCAGGTGCTGCCCGGCAAAGCTTCCGAGGTCGGCGACGAACTGATCACGCACCCGACAGTGCGCAAGGTCACCTTCACCGGTTCGACCGAGGTCGGGCGTGAGCTCATGGCCAAGGCATCCGCGACGATCAAGAAGCTCTCGCTCGAGCTCGGCGGCAACGCGCCGGTACTGGTTTTCGACGATGCCGATCTAGACGCCGCGATTGCCGGCGCGATGTTCACGAAGTTCCGCAACATGGGCCAGACCTGTGTCTGCGCGAACCGCATCTACGTGCAGGCCGGCATCTATGACCGCTTCGTGGCCGCGCTGGCCGACGCCGTCAATGCACTGCGCGTCGGCCCGGGCATCGAGGAAGGCGTCGAGCAGGGACCGCTGATCGACGCTGACGCGGTCACGAAAGTTCGGTCGCACATCGACGATGCAGTGCAGCATGGCGCGCGGATCGTCGCCGGTGGCAAGCCGCATGCGCTCGGCGGCACCTTCTTCGAACCCACCGTGCTGGCCGACGCGGGCCCCGGGATGCGCATCGCTCACGAGGAGACGTTCGGCCCGGTCGCCCCGGTGTTCCGCTTTACGGACGAGGCCGAAGCGGTAAGAATGGCCAACGACACGGAATTCGGCCTGGCCGCCTACCTGTTCACCCGCGACAACGCCCGCATCTGGCGCGTGGGAGAGGCGCTGGAATTCGGGGTCCTGGGGGTCAATACCGGCAACACGTCTTACGAGGGCGCCCCGTTCGGTGGCCTCAAGGCCTCGGGCCTCGGGCGCGAAGGCTCGCGACACGGCATCGACGAATTCCTGGAAATCAAATACATGTGCATTGCCGAAATAGGAACCTGACGATGAAACAGCCCGCGAGTCGCCAGACGTTCGCTGCCGAGGCCAAGGCTCCCGCCGAGCAGCCGGCGGAGGCCACGCCCGACCGGGACTACGTCAACTCGCTGGCCCGCGGCCTTGAAGTCATTTCGGCGTTCAGCCGCACAAAGCAGCGGATGACGCTCAGCGAGATGGCACGCGCCACCGGCATGACGCGTGCCACCGTTCGACGCCTTCTGCTCACGCTCGTCAAGGAAGGCTACGCGGCCACCGACGGCAAGCACTTCAGACTGCGGCCCAAGGGGCTGCGACTGGGCTACTCGGCGCTGTCGTCGATGAACATCTGGGACGTGGCCCAGCCGATCATGAACGACCTGTCCAGCCGGCTGCAGGAATCGTGCTTCGCCGCCGTGCTCGACGGCCTCGAAGTGGTGTACGTGGCGCGTGCCACGTCCGACCGGCTCGTGAACATCGGCATCGCGGTCGGCAGCCGGGGGCCGGTGCACGCGGTGTCCACCGGGCGCGTGCTGCTCGCGGCGCTGCCGGACGAGGAACTGCAGAAAACGCTGGACGCACTGGAACCGCAGCGCTACACGCCCAACACCACGGTCTCGAAGGTGCAGCTGCGCAATCTCATCGAAGATGCCCGCGCCAAGGGCTGGTCCATCGTCGACCAGGAACTCGAGATCGGGCTGCGCTCCATCTCGGTGCCGATCCGCACGCCGCAGGGTGAAGTGGTCGCGGCGCTGAACGTGTGCTGCCCCAGCGCACGAATCTCGCCCGAGGAAATGGGCACCCGCATACTTGCGGAGCTTCTGTCGGCCTCGCAGGCGATCACCGCGGGCCTCCAGGCCTGACGCGAAAGCCTGCGCGGCGATTCGTCCACACCTGTTCCGCCGCCACCGGGACCCTCTCAATCTTCTGCAGGGGATTCACTCTCTTCGAAGCGCTGCCGCGCGGCGAGCGCCGACATCAGCGCACGATCGCGCCAGTCGACCCGCGTCTCCCACTGCGCCAGGGGCAGTTCCGCCCTCCGCTGCGCGACGACCCGGGCCACCAGCGACTCGGTCCACGGATCATCCTGGCCGCGTTCGGCCCCCATGCGCGCGTACGCCGGCCCGAGCCGCTGCGCGTGCGCCTCGATGCCCCCGCGGGTGTTCAGGTCGACGGTTTCGAACGGGCCGACCACCGACCAGCGCAGGCCGAGACCGTCGCGCACGATGCGATCGATGTCGGCGACGTCGGCGACCCCGTCGCGCACCAGGCAGTAGGCCTCGCGCAACAGTGCCCCTTGCAGCCGATTGAACACGAACCCTTCGACCTCGCGACGAACCAGTATCGGCGCAAGCCCCGCCGACTCGACCACGGCGCGCGTACGCGCGAGCGCGGCATCTGAAGTGAACGGTGCCGGCACCAGTTCAACGACGCGCAGCAGGTACGGCGGGTTGCCCGGATGCACCACCAGGCAACGGGCCTCACCCGGCAAACCGGCCGCGAAGCGCGAGGCCGGAATCGCCGACGAGGCGCTCGCGATCACCGCATCCGCGGGCGCGAGTGCATCCAGGTCGGCGAACAGGCGCTGCTTGAGTTCCAGCACCTCGGGCGCGCACTCCTGCACATAGACGGCGCCGGCGAGCGTCTCCCGCAGGGTATGCCGGGCAGCGACGCGCGCCAGCACGTCCTCTTCCGCCGCGTCGGTCAGCCCGAAGGCGTGCAGCGCGGCAAGCCGCACCCGCAGACGCTCCGGCACGGTAGCCAGCACCTGCGGGTCCGGGTCGTGCACGCGAACGTCGCGGCCGGCCAGAGCGAACAGCAGCGCGAAAGCCACGCCGATACTCCCGCCGCCGACGATCGCGACCGGCCCTGCTTCCCCCGCATGTGAGTCCGCCTCGGCGTTGCGCGCATTGTTCATGGTCGTCCTTTCATCCAATTGCGTTCGTCAAGCGAATATGTGTTCGCTGATCTCACCGGCTTGCGATTATCATGTGCCCCACCCTGGGCGCTCAACCCGCCGCTGGTCGCCGGCACGCCGCCCGGGGGGGCGACCTGATGAAGAGGACACCATGGAAGATCTGACCGGGCGCACGATCCTGCTGACCGGCGCATCGAAAGGGATCGGTGCAGCCACCGCGCGCGCGCTGGGCCGGGCCGGCGCCCACGTGATCGCCCATTACGGCACCGACCGCGCCGGCGCCGAGGCGGCGACGGCTGAAATCTCGGCCGAGCGCAAACTGCTCCTGCAGGCCGATCTCGCGGACCTCGACGCGGTCGAGCGCCTGTGGACCGAAGCGCTGGCCTGGCGCGGGCGCATCGACACCCTCGTCAACAACGCCGCGATCATGCTCTGGAACAGCAGCGTCGACCACCCGCTCGACGAGTGGGACGACACCTGGGCGCGGAGCATCCAGGTCAACGTGCTGGCACCGGGCCGGTTGATGCGCCAGGCGGTGCGCCATTTCCGCGAGTCAGGCGGCGGCAGCATCGTCGCGATCTCGAGCTGGGCCGCGCAGCGTGGCGTCGGCACGCCGAACACCCTCGCCTACGGCGCGACCAAGGCGGCGATGCGCGCGGCGACCCAGAGCATCGCACGCAACTACGCGCGCGAAGGCGTACTCGCTTACGTGATCGCGCCGGGCGTGGTGCGCACCCAGCTGTCGGAAGACTTCGCGAAAAGCCAGGGCGGCGTCGAGAAGGTGAACGAATCACTGGCGCTCGGCGACTGGGTGGAACCCGACGAGATCGCAGAGCTGGTCGTGTTCCTCGCCACCGGACGCGCACGCAATCTCACCGGCGGCACGATCGACATCAACGGCGCCAGCTACATCCGCTGACCCACGCGAAGGCGAGCAACCCTGATGCGAGTGAAAGTACCGGGCGTGCGCCGGCAGTCTACGCCGCTGAAGCTGCGTTACGAGGGCCGGGAAATCGACGCGTTTCCGGGAGAAACGGTCATGTCGGCGCTGGTCGCGGCGGGCATCTGGACGTTTCGTGAAACCCGCGACGGCGACTGTCGTGGCCCGTTCTGCGGCATGGGCGTCTGCGGCGAATGCACGGTGTCGGCGGCCGGCGTGCCGCGCCGCGCGTGCCTCGAACCGGTCAGCGACGGTCTCGAGATCAGCCGCCAGCCTGCGCGCGCGGCCGCGCCCGGCACATCACCGGCGCTTCGCGAGGATCCGTGGGAGGACATCGCCATCGACGTGCTCGTCGTCGGTGCCGGTCCGGCCGGGCTCGCCGCCGCGCGCACCGCGGCCGAAGGCGGCGCGTCGGTGCTGGTCGTCGACGAGCGGCGCAAGGCCGGCGGCCAGTACTTCAAGCAGCCCGGCGAAGGCTTCGACATCGAAGAGGCCGACCTTGATCACCAGTTCGCAGAAGGGCGCGCGCTCGCCGCGGCGGCCGTACGCGCCGGCGCGGGCTTCCTGTTCGGGGCGACCGTCTGGGGCGCATTCGGCCCCGACGAGATCGGTGTACACACCGACGACCGCTGCCTGCTCATCCGGCCGCGACGGCTGGTGCTGTCGCCAGGCGCCTACGAACAACCACTGCCGGTCCCCGGATGGACGCTGCCGGGCGTATTGACGACCGGCGCGGCGCAGACGCTGCTGCGCGCGTACCAGACCGTGCCGGGCCGCCGGATGCTCGTCGCCGGCAACGGGCCGCTGAACCTGCAGGTCGCGCGCGAGCTGCGCCGCGCAGGGGTCGACGTCGTCGCCGTCGCCGAATCCGCTCCACCCCCCGGTCCCCGGCTGGCCTGGCCGCTGCTGCGCATGGCCGCCGCATCGCCGGGGCTCGTGGCCGCGGGTATCGGCCACGTGCTTGCGCTCCGCGCAGCGCGGGTCCCGGTGCTGCACCGGCACGTGCTCGTCGAAGCCACGGGCGACGACCGGGTAACCTACGCACGCGTCGCCCCGATCGGGCCCGACGGGCACGTCGACCTGGCGCGTGCACGCGGCTTCGACGTCGATGCCGTGTGCATGGGGTACGGCTTCCTGCCGCAGGCGGAACTGGCACGTGCGCTCGGATGCAGTCACGGTTACGACGCCGACCGCGGCGCCCTCGTCGCCGAGCGCGCGCTCGACGGGCGGACCGACGTCGACGGCGTGTTCATCGCCGGTGACGCCGGCGCGCTCGGCGGCGCGCGCGTCGCGATCGCGCAGGGCACGCTCGCTGCGGCCAGTGCCCTGTCCGACCTGGGCGTGCCGATCGGGCCTGCACCGCGACGCCGACGCGCCGCCGCGATGCGGCAGGCGCGCCGCCACCTGCGCTTCCAGGCCGCGCTGTGGCGCGTCTACAGGGCGCCGTCGCCCGGCCTGTCGCTGACGCGCGGCGACACGCTCGTGTGCCGCTGCGAGAACGTCACGCGCGCTGCGATCGAATCGCGGATGCACCTCGACCACGTGACCACGCTCGGCGCGATCAAGCGCCTGACGCGGGCCGGCATGGGTCGCTGCCAGGGGCGATACTGCGCGCCGGTGCTGGCCCGCATGGCACGTGAGGCCGGCCTGGAGATCGTCGATGACGACGCTTTCTTTGCACCACGCGCGCCGTTCAAGCCGGTGCCGATAGCGCGCCTCGCACGCCCGGGCCCGGTGCGGCCACGCGCGCCGGTCTCACTCTAGCGACGGCGGACCCTGCAGCCGGCCCGGACTGGCGTGCGTCACGCCGGTACGAACGCCGACATGTCGACCGGCAGCGATGGCGCGTGATCCTGCACCACGTCGGCGATCAGCCGACCGGCCGCCGGACCGGCCGTGAACCCCATCCACGGCACGTAGCACATGAAAAATCCCGGCACGCCCGGCACCTCGCCGAGCCAGGGCCGCCAGTCCTCGGTGCCGTTGACGATCGCTGCCCAGGTCCGGACCACGTTCAGCGACCCCAGGCGCGGGACCAGCTCCATCGCGAACCCGAGGTTCGCCGCCAGCGACTCCGGATCGACGCTCGGCCGGCCCGCACGGTCGAGGCGCGCCGGCCAGCCGCCGCCAATCAGCACCGTCCCGGCCGCCGACTGCTTCATCGTCAGTGGCGCGCGCGCGTAATAGAGCAGATGACCAAGCAGCGGTTCGGCGGGCTCCGTGACGCTGACCTGGATCGGATAGCGCTGCAGCGTCAGGTCGAGTGACAGTCCGAGCATCGCCGCGACCGCATCGGCGTCGGCACCGGCCGCATTCACGAGCCGCCGCGCCTGCAGGGTGCCGGTGTTCATACGCAGCCGGAACCCGTCGCCCTCGCGGGAAATCGCCTTCACCCGACAGCCGCGCACGATCTTCGCCCCGAGCGCTTCGGCGGCGCGCGCAAAGGCCGACGCGGCCAGCAGCGGATTGGCCTTGCCCTCCTGCGGGCAATAGGCGCCGCCGACCATCCGGTCGGAGAGATACGGCGCGAGCGCACGCAGGCCGGCCCGGTCGAGCAACTCGACCTCCAGCCCGGCGGCACGCTCGATCTCCGCCTTGGCCTCGATGCTTCGCAGCTGCCGGTCGTCCGCCGCCACCAGCAGCCCCCCGGGCACGGCGACCTCCAGCGAGGTCTGGAGCCAGCCCTCGGCCTCGCGCCAGAGCGCGATCGACTCGAGAAACAGCCGCAGCGTCGGGGCGAAACCGCGGGCCCAGTCCGGGCCGAGCTGTTCGAAGGTGTCATGGGGGATCTGTGCGTGGAGACTGCCGGCGTTCGACCCCGACGCCAACGCGTTCAGCTCGCCGCGCTCGAGCAGCGTGACGCCGACCCCGTCGGCGGCAAGGAAATAAGCCGTCGCGCAGCCGGCAATGCCGCCGCCGACCACCACCACGTCCGTCATCAAAATCCCTCACCTGGTGGGATGGAAAGCCCCGAATTGTGCGCTATGCTAACGCATGTTCGGGATGCGTCGGCGACACACGATCGTATGTGCACCAAAACGAATCCGATTGCGCATCGATGCGCGAGGCCAACAAGACTGGAAGGACGACCATGACTCACGCGTTCAGAGGCAGCTACACCGTTGCCGTCACCCCATTCACCGAAGATGGCTCCGCAGTCTGCGTGGACTCTCTGAAGAAATTCATCGACTGGCAGCTCGAGTGCGACGTGCCGGGCATCATCGTACTGGGCACCACCGGTGAATTTCTGAGCATTTCCGACGACGAACGCCGCCTCATCGTCGAAACCACCGTCAAGCATGCTAACGGTCGCATGGACGTGCTGGTAGGTACGATGGATGCCTCGACCGACCGCGCGGTACGTTATAGCCGCGAGGCTGAAGAACTCGGTGCGCAGGGACTGATGATTGTCCCACCGTATTACTACACGCCGACCGAGGACGAGATCTTCGCCTACTACCGCGCGATCTCGGAGGCCGTCACGATTCCGATCATGGTCTACAACAACCCGTTCACGTCGAACGTGGACATGTCGGCGCAGCTGATCGCACGGCTCACCAAGGCGTTCGACAACGTGCGCTACATCAAGGAAGCGAGCATGGACATCGCGCGCGTCTATGACATCGTCGAGCTCACCGACGGTGTCATGAACGTATTCGCCGGTGAACGTCCGGTGGAAAGCCACCTGCTCGGCGCGGTCGGCTACGTGAATCCGTACGGCAACTACCTGCCGTACAGCACCACACGTATGTGGGAATATATGGTCGACGGGCACATCGACCGCGCGAAGGCGATCCAGCACGTGCTGCACAAAATCGACGCCGTGATCGCCGAGGGTCACCCGACTTACGGCCACCAGTGCTACTCGAAGGCCCTGAGCGCGGCGACCGGCCACCCCGTCGGCGACGTGCGTCCGCCGCTGACCCGCTTTGCGGACCTCGGAGACGAAGGCCGCCAGCGCCTTGCCAAGGTGCAGGCGCTGATGAAGGAAATTGACAGCCTGGTCGCAGGCTATGAGAAAAAGGAGCGCGCCACAGGATGAATACCGCAGCCGACACCACTCCGGACACCGCGGTCCCGCCGCTGTTCCAGCCGTTCACGCTGCGCAGGGTAACGTTCCCGAACCGGATCATCGTCTCGCCGATGTGCCAGTACTGCGCCGACGACGGTTTCGCGAACGAATGGCACTTCGCCCACCACGGGCGCTTTGCGCTTGGCGGCGTCGGCGGCGCAGTCGTAGAGGCGAGCGGTGTCACCCGCGAGGGACGGATCACGCCCGGTTGCCTGGGCATCTACCTGGATGCCCACATTCCGGGGCTGCGCCGAATCGTGGACATCTACCGCGCACAGGGCGTGCCGGTGGGCATCCAGCTCGCGCACGCGGGCCGCAAGGCCAGCGCGGCAGTCCCGCTCGAGGGCGCGCAGCCGTTCCCCGTCGATGATCCGCAGGCCTGGCAGGCGGTCGCGCCGAGCGCGATCCCGCTCACCGAAGACTGGCCGGTGCCGCATGCACTCAGCGCCGACGAAATCGAACAGCACATCGATGCGTTCGCCCGCGCGGCCGAACGCGCGGTGGAAGCCGGTTTCGACTTTGTCGAGATTCACGGTGCACACGGCTACCTGATCCACAGCTTCCTCACCGCGCTGTCGAACCGGCGTGAGGACGAATGGGGCGGGTCGCTCGAGAAGCGGATGCGCTTTGCGATACGCATCGCCGAGGCGATTCGGGCGGTGGTGCCCGCCGACATGCCGGTGCTCTACCGCGCCACATCGGTCGACGGCGTCGAGGGCGGCATGACGATCGAGGACACGATCGAGCTCGCGAAAGCGCTGAAGGCCGCCGGCGTGGATCTCATCGACTGTTCCTCGGGCGGCATCACCGGGTCGTCGGGTCGCTCCACAGCACCACCGTCGCCCGGCTACCTCGTGCCCTTCGCGAAAGCCATCCGGGAGAAGGCTGGCATCCCGACCATGGCGGTCGGGCTGATCGTCACCGGCCCGCAGGCCAACCAGATCGTCGCCGAAGGCAGTGCGGACCTGGTCGCGCTGGCACGCGAGCTGATCGCGAACCCCAATTTCGCCTATCACGCGGCACTGGAACTGGGCCACCCGGAGCCGCACGACGTGCTGCCTGCGGCCTATGCGTTTTTCCTGAAGCGCCGCAAGCTCTGACCGCGCCGCACAGGTGGATTTGAACAAGGGCCCCGGGCGCGTTGCCGCCCGGGGCCTTTTTCATGCTCAGCGCATCCGGCGGATCTCGTCGTCGCGGCCGGTCATCTCCCAGCGGATCAGCGAAATGGGCATGCGACCAGCCGCCAGGAACTCGTCGTGGAAGGCCTTGATGTCGAAGTCACGGTCGCGCTCGAGTGCCACCTCGGCGAACAGTTTCTCAAGCTCGACCTTGCCGATGTAGTAGCCGACGCCGTACCCCGGCTGGCGCAGGTAAAGCTCGAGGTCGAACATCGCGATCGGATCGTCGGACGCCATCCAGTACGGGGTCCGCGTGGTCAGCGACTCGAGTGCCTCCTCGAAGGTCCACGCATTGGCCTGCATCTTCAGTTCCGGCTTGACCCGGGCGGCGCGCTTGGCCTGCAGGATGTAGTTGATCTCGCGCGCCTTCGGCATGTCGTCGAGCATGCCCATCTGCTGGATCAGCTCCTCGAGGTAGAACGCCCAGCCCTCCACGCGCAGCCCGTCGATGAAATACAGCCGCTGGTCCCCACGGATCGGTCGCTCATCGCGTGCACGCAGAAGATTGTCATAGAGGTGCCCCGGCACGTTGTGCGCGCGCAGCGCACGCGGGTCGCGGTCTTCGGCCTGGCGGAAAAAGTGGCGCTCGATGGGTGCGTCGAACGGGCCGGGACGGGCCGGGTCGCGATCGGCCGGCAGGATGTAGGGGCCCTCGCCGCGACGCGGCTGCAGCCAGTCGGGGATGGTCATGATGCGCTCGCCGGCGAGGAACTCGAGCAGGTGCGCATCGGCCTCGGCACGCAGATCCTCGAAGGCCTCGAAGCTCGTCACGGGCTCGAGCATCGGGATGTCGCGGTGCTTGTGCTCCTCCATCTTGAGAAAGACCATCGAGCGCTGGTACTCGCGCTCACCGATGATCATCATCTCCTCCCACGTGTACGGGAAGAGCATCACGTGGCGCAGGTACCAGTCGTACTCCTCGCGCCCCACCCCGCCGTGTGCCGGCAGGCCGTCCTCGATCTCCTCGAGCCACACGAGAAACTCGACCGTCGCATCGCGCGCCTCAGCCGCCGCCGCGGAAATTTCCGGATGTTCGTCCGCCGTCTCATCGGCGAGCCGGCCATAGACGTTGCGCTCGATGCGCTTCTGCAGAATGCCCAGCCGCGCGAGGTCCCCGCGGGCATCGGTGAGGTTGCCCCGTGCCTGCTCGAGTATGCGTGGCACGCCACGCAGCTCGTCGGCGAGGGTCTCCGCGCGCTCCGGTTCCAGCGGCAGCGACGGCACCGCCATCGCGCCGTCCATCTTCGGGCCGAAGCCGAGATTGGTCGTGCTGTAGAACGCCGGGTCCCGCGCCCACGGGCGCACCACCTCGTGCTGGAACTTCAGGCCGCGCATTTCGGCGAGCACCAGCATGTAGTCGACCCGACGCGGGATCGGCCAGTCGCTGTCATCAATCGCGTCGAGCCGCGTCCGCAGCCGCTGCAGGCCCTCGAACTGTTCGGCCATTGCGGCAGCCGTGTAGTCGGCGACGCCGTCGACGCGCCGTGGCACGGCCAGCTCGCGGAACTCGTCATACACGGCGAGCAGCTCGTCGAACCCCGCGGGAGTGTCGTCGGCCCACGATGAGGCCGCAAAGATGAGTGCCGCGCCACACAGCACGCCCGTCAGCCAGGTTGGGATGCGACTGGCTCGCTTCATCGGTCTTTCTCCTTGGTACTTTGGCAACGCGCGTCAGCGCATCTTGCGGACCTGGTCGTCGCGCCCGGTCATCTGCCAGCGGATCAGCGACACCGGGATCATGCCTGCGGCGACAAACTCGTCGTGAAAGGCGCGCAGATCGAAGTCGGCACCAAGCTCGCGCGCGCGCTCGGCCAAAAGCTGCTCGACCTGGATGCGACCCACGGGGTAGTTCACGCCCAGCCCGGGCTGGCGGAGGTAGAGCTCCAGGTCGTAGATCGCAATGGGGTCGTCGGGTGCCATCCAGTAGGGCGTGCGCGTGGTCAGTGACTCCAGCGCCTCGTCGAAAGTCCAGCGATTGGCCTGCATCATGAGCTCGGGCTTGATGCGCGCCGCGCGCTTGGCCTGCAATACCCAGTTGATCTGACGCGCGGATGGTCGGTCTTCGAACAGGCCGGCCTGGTGAACCATGCCTTCGAGATAGTACGCCCAGGCCTCGGCGCGGTTCGCGCCGATGAACCACAGCAGTTCGCGCCCACGGATCGGGCGATCATCACGCGATTGCATCACGCGATCCATCAGGTGTCCGGGCGTGTTGTGCGCACGCAGCGGCAGCGGGTCGCGATCCTCGGTCTGGCGGAAGAAGTGACGTTCGATCGGGGGCTCGAATGGCCCGCGGCTGGTCGGGTCACGATCGCCCGGCAGGATGTATGGCCCCTGGCCGCGAACCGGGACCACGTCGTCGGGGACGGTGAGGATGTCGTGCTCATCGAGGAAGCGCAGCAGAACCTCGTCAGCCTCGGCGCGACGACGTTCGAATTCCTCGAGCGAATCGGCAGGCTCGACCATGGGGATGTCGCGGTTGCGGTGCTCCTCGAGTGCAAGAAACCCCATCGCGCGCTCGTACTCGCGCTCGCCCATCACCATCATCTCGTCCCACGTGTACGGGTAAAGCAGCACGTAGCGCAGGAACCAGTTGTACTCGTCTACACCGATCCCGGCGTAGCGCGGTGCGTCCGACGCCCGGGCGCGCAGCCAGGCGACGAACGCATCGATCGCATCGCGCGCCTCCCGCGCCGCCGGCGCAAGCTCCGGATGATGGTCATCGAGCGCATCGGCGAAGCGGTCGAACATGTTGCGCTCGATGCGCTTGCGTTCCACCGCGAGCAGCGCGAGGTCACGCTTGAGTTCTACCAGGTTGCCGCGGGCCTGCTCCAGGATCGCCGGAATCGCCGCAAGCTGCGTCTCGAGGGTGGCCAGCGCCTCGTCGTCGGCTACCGGCAGCTCCGGAAAGCTCATCGTGCCGTGCAGGCGCGGACCGAAGCCCAGGTGCACGGTGCTGTAGTAGGCCGGATCGCGTCGCCATGGCGCCAGCACGCGGTGATGGAAGTCCAGGCCGCGCATCTCGGCGAGCACCAGCATGTAATCGACGCGCTGCTCGATCGGCCAGGCGCTGTCGTCTATGGCATCGAGGCGGGCGCGGAAATCGGCAAGCTCTGCATGCTGGGTGCGCATCGCGTCGGCGGTGTAATCGGGCACGCCGTCGACCATCCGCGGTGGCACGAACTCACGGAACTCCTCGGCGAGGGCGACGAGCGCCTCGTAGCTGCCGCCGGGTGGCATGCGTTGCCCGTCGGTCCCCGGCCCGTCGCTGTCACTGCCACACGCGACCAGCCACATGACCGTGGCCAGCGCCCACCACCGTTGACGTCGCCCCATGCCCTCTTCCCCCGTATCGCGTAACGGCGACGCCCGGTGGCCCTACAGCCCGTCTGGCGCCGCAATGGTTCGCAGGTCTTCGGCCACGTGCAGCGGCGCCGCCGTGCGCTCCTGGACGGTCTGCACGTCCACGCCGGGAGCGATCTCGCGAAGCACGAATCCGTCGTCGCCCACATCGACGACGGCGAGGTCGGTATAGATGCGTTCCACGACGCCGACGCCGGTCAGCGGGTATCCGCAGCGCTCCATGAGCTTCGGGCTGCCGTCGCGGGTCGTGTGACTGGTAATGACGAAAATGCGCCGCACGCCGGCGACGAGGTCCATCGCACCGCCGACGGCGGGAATGGCATCCGGATCACCGGTGGACCAGTTCGCCAGATCACCATTGGCCGCCACCTGCATTGCACCGAGTATGCAGATGTCGATGTGCCCGCCGCGAATCATCGCGAAACTGTCGGCATGGTGCACGAAGGCCGCGCCGGGGCGCAGCGTGACCGGTTTCTTGCCGGCGTTGATCAGCTCGGGGTCTTCCTGGCCCGGCTCCGGTGGCGGCCCGAAGCCGAGTACGCCGTTTTCCGTGTGATAGATGACTTCCCGGCCTTCAGGTACGAAGCGCGCAACCATCTCGGGGATGCCGATACCGAGGTTCACGTAGGCGCCGTCGAATATGTCCTGCGCCGCGCGCCAGGCCATCTGCGGGCGCGACAGGCCCGGTCGCGCAGTCTTGCGGTCGTCACTCATGGGTACGTCGCCCCCTGCGCGATAAGCCGGGATTCAATCGCCGGGTCGCTGACCTCAACCACCCGCTGCACGAAAATACCCGGCGTTACGATCACCTCCGGGTCGAGCTCGCCGGCCTCGACGATGGCTGACACCTGCACGATCGCGGTTCGGGCGGCCATGCACATGATCGGGCCGAAGTTGCGCGCCGCCTTGTTGTAGACGAGGTTGCCGAACCGATCGCCCTGCTGCGCCTTGACCAGCGCGTAGTCGGCGGTGAGGGCGCGCTCCATCACATAGGTGCGGCCGTCGAACTCGCGGTGCTCCTTGCCCTCGGCGACGGGCGTGCCCACCGACGTCGCGGTGAAAAACGCCGGTACGCCGGCGCCACCGGCGCGAATACGCTCTGCGAGCGTGCCCTGGGGCACGATTTCCAGCTCGATCCGGCCGGCCCTGTACAGCTCCGGGAAGCGGGTTTCCGTAGTGCCGCGCGGGAACGAGCAGACCATCTTCCGGACGCGGCCCGCCGCGATCAGTGCCGCGAGTCCCACCCCACCGTTGCCGGTGTTGTTGTTGATGACGGTGAGGTCGCGCGCGCCCTGGTCGATGAGCGCGTGGATCAGCTCGATGGGGGACCCCGATTCGCCGAAACCGCCGATCATCACCGACGCACCATCCGGGATCTCCGCGACGGCCGCGGCCACGTCGGGCACTCGCTTGTCGATCATAGTCCGCCCTGCAATGCAGCGCTCCCGGTCGCTCGGGGCCCGGTCACGCCAGTTCGGGGAATTTACCGCACGACGGTTCGGGTTGCAGGACGCATTTCCGACCACTTGTTGGTCGGATTCCGGTGTTGACCACCGAAACGGGCCAGAATGGCCCATTTCGCACGCGCCTGCGGCCGTTGTCGTCAGGATGCAAGTGTACGCGAAACGCTTTTTCGTTCGCAAAGTGCACAAAATTGTTGACCCCGGCACGGGGCTGACCTAGGTTTTCGAAGCGCTTATCGCGGAAACGGCCGCACCAAAGGGAGGCGAACATGAAGATTCACAGCAACTGCCCGGAAGGCGCCGGCACCGGCCTGAGGAGCACTCTGCTGGCTGCGACCGCACTTGCGCTCGCGCTCGCCGGCGCAACTGCCTGCGCCGCCAAGCCCGATGGCGACGGCTCACACGACGATCTCGTCGCCCTGTTCGACGAATTCGTCGACTGGCGCGACCCGCCGGTGCTCACCGACACCCGGGTCGTCGGGGCCGGGCCGGGCGCGCTCCCCGTGTATGACTCAGAGTATGTTGCCGAGCGCCGCGAAGCGCTGGCCGCGATGCAGGCGCGACTCCACGACATGGGCGTGGATGGCTGGGACAGGCCGCAGCAGGCCGACTGGCTGACCGTCAGGGCGCTGATGGACGAGATGGATTTCATTCTCCACGTGACGCGTCCGTGGGCACGCGACCCCAATTTCTACGTCGACCACCTGCTGCGCATCGCGTTCACGGAGCTTCCGGTGTCCGGAGAGGAGTCCGACGCGCTGCAGGCACGGCTGCGCGAGATTCCGCCATTCCTCGAGCAGGCCCGCGCGAACCTCACCGATGTGCCCGGCGATTATGCCGACATCGCGCTGTTCAACCTGACCACCGAGGACGGTGTGAACGCCGGTCATCCGCGCCGGCCGGTCCCGCCGCCCGGACTGATCGGCTGGTACGAGGACCTGCTCGGACGGGCGCAGTCGGAGCAGTCGGCGCTCACCGACGACGTGCGGGGCGCGCTGGATGCGATTCGCGGCTACCGCGACTGGCTGGAAGCCAATCGTGATGCGATGACCGCCGAGGCCGGCGTAGGGCGTGAGCGGCTGGACTGGTTCCTGCAGCACGTAAAGATGCTGCCCTACACGGCCGACGAGATCGCGGTGCTTGCCCGCCGCGAGCTGGAGCGTCAGCGCGCGTTTCTCGCGCTTGAACGCCACCGCAACCGCGACCTTCCCGAGCTGACGCTGCCGGCATCCGAGGAGGAGTACCTGCAGCGCCTCGCCGATACCGACGCGATGATCCGCGACTGGCTGGTCGCTGACGAGATCATCACCATACCCGACTTCGTACCCACCGACTGGCAGGAAATGGGCTTCAACGTGCCATGGGTGGAGCGTGAGGGGCCGCCCAACTTCTGGGAGCAGATCCAGTACCGCGACCCGTCACCCGATCACCTGCACGCGGTCATTCCCGGACATCGCTTCGACGGCTGGATCGAGCGCTATAACGAACGCCCGGTCCGCGGCCGGATCAGCTTCGGTGACCGGCGCGAAGGCTGGGCCCTGTACCTCGAAGATGCGGCACTGCAGCTCGGGCTGTTCGACGACAACGACCGCCCCCGCACGCGTGAGCTCACCTACATCATGGGTCTGTGGCGCGCCGCACGCACGCTGGGCGATGTGTGGCTGCAGACCAACGAGAAGTCCGCACAGGACACCATCGACTGGTGGGTCGAGGTGACGCCGTACATGGACGAGGGCGTCGCGCGCCGCTACGCGTACCTGCGCCCGTCACCGGCTCATGGACTCCACTACACGATGGGCAGCCTGCAGATGTATCGCCTGCTCGCCGACCGCTACATGCAGCTCGGTGACGACTTCGTGCTGCAGGACTTCCACGACGAGTTCATGTCGCGGGGCCGGGTGCCGATCGCGCTGGTGCGCTGGGACATGACCGGCCTCGACGACGACGCCGACATGCTCTGGAACCACACCCCCCTTTCGGAGCTCCTCGACTGAGGCGCGCCTTGCGCGGCGGGCGGCACAGCCCCGCGAGGGGCGCGCCGCCCGCCGCATCCATGTATCTTTAGGACAAAATGCCA
>PWYM01000092.1 GCA_003567855.1 Gammaproteobacteria bacterium
GATCAGGCGACGCTGAAACTCTCGCCGCAGCCGCACTCCCCGGTGGAGTTGGGGTTGCGGAACTGGAACGTCTCGTTGAGTCCGTTCTTCACGAAATCGACCTGGATGCCGTCGAGCAGCTCCAGCGCGTCGCGGTCGACGACGACCTTGACGCCGTGATCCTCGAACACCACGTCGTCTGCACGCACGTCGTCGGCGTAGTCGACGACGTAGGCGAAGCCCGAGCAGCCGGTGCGGCGCACGCCCAGCCGCAGGCCTACGCCGCCACCACGGCGGGCCAGATACGTCGACACCCTGCGGGCGGCGGATTCAGTCAGCGAAACGGCCATGTCGAAGTCCTCCTGACTCTCAGGCAGCGTGGTGCGCGGTATTCAGACCCTGCCAGCGGCGCGCGATCGTGGCCGCTGCGTCGGCAATCAGCAGCAGCCGCCCGTTGCGTTCATCCGGCACACCGAGCGCTGCACCGAGCGCCAGCGCGTCGAACGCCTCGAACCCTGCCGGACCGGCGCCGCGCAGGCGCTCGCAGGCCAGGTCTGCAGCGGCCACGAGGTACGGGCAACCGAAGGCCCGGAAGCGCACCGATTGCGCGCGCGTGCCGGACGCATCCGGCCAGACCAGCAGTGCCACCGCGGCGCCGCGATCGGCCCGCCCGGCTTGCGCCGACAGCGGTGACGCGTCGCCGTGACCTGCTAGCTGCAGCGGACGCTCGAACCTGGCACGCACTGCGAGCGGGTATTCCATTTCAACTCAACAGTTTAGCCCATATCTCCGGCCGTTGACAGCCCCCGCCCGTCGCCGGGCGACAGCCCGCTGGGCCACATCGCCCGGAGCCGCGGCAGCGCCTGCGCCAGGGCGGCGATCGCGAACCCGATGTCGTCGTCGGTGGTCGTGATGCCGAAACTGAAGCGCAGCGACGCGCCGGCCAGCTGATCGGAACGCCCGAGCCCCTTCAGTACATAAGACGGTTCCGCGTGCGCGGAGTTGCATGCCGACCCCGAAGACAGCGCGAGCGTCGGCACCGACGCCCGCAGGCTCTCGCCGTCTACACCGTCGAACGCGACGTTGAGAATCCACGGCGAGCCACGTTCGAGCGGACTGTTCGCATGGACGCCGCCGAGCGCCTCGAGCCCCTGCCACAGCCGCACGCGCAGGCGTGCAATGCGGGCATGTTCGGCCTCGCGGTGCCCGGCGGCGAGCTCCAGCGCGGCGGCCATGCCGACGAGCTGGTGCGTGGCGAGCGTGCCCGGGCGCAGCCCCTGCTCCTGGCCGCCGCCGTGGAACAGCGGCCCCAGGCGCACGCGCGCGCGCTCACCGACCCACAGCGCGCCGACGCCCTTCGGGCCGTGCACCTTGTGCGCGTTCAGCGAGACGAGGTCCACCGGCAGCGACCCGACGTCCAGCGCGAGCTTGCCGACCCCCTGGGCGGCATCGACGTGGAACAGCGTGCCGGCGTCGCGGCAGACTGCCCCGAGCGCGGCGAGGTCGCTGACCGCGCCGGTCTCGTTGTTCACGTGCATCAGCGACACGAGCAGCGTGTCGTCGCGCAGCGCGTCGGCCAGCTGCGCGGGGCTGACCGCGCCGGCATCGTCCGGATCGAGCCAGGTGACGTCGAAGCCTTCGCGCTCGAGGACCCGGCATGCATCGATCACGGCGCGATGTTCGCTGCGCGAGGTGACGACGTGCCGGCCGCGCCAGCCTGAACGGCGCGCGGTGCCGAGCAGCGCGAGGTTGTCGGACTCGGTCGCGCCGGAAGTCCACACGATCGCCGCCGGGTCGGCGCCGATCACGGCGGCGACGCGCGTGCGCGCGTCCTCGACCGCCGCGAGCGCCCGGCGGCCCGGCGCATGTCCCGCCGCCGACGCGTTCGCGTAGAGCGCGTCGCCGGCGAGCACCTCGTGCATCGCCGCGACCACCTCGGGCGCGAGCGGCGTCGTCGCGGCATGGTCGAGGTAAACCGGCCGATCCGCACTCGGGGCCGGGTCAGTCATCACGCTCACCCTGGGTGGTGCGGCGACGCGCCAGCCGGGCGCGGTTGTCGCCGTCGGGGTCCAGCGCCGTGAGCATGCCGCGCAGGATGTTGAGTTCGCGCGCATCGGGCCGCGCGCGGGCATACAGGCGGCGCAACCGGCGCATCAGGTGGCGCGGGTTTTCGGGGTCGAGAAACTCGGCGCGCACGAGAACCGTTTCGAGGTGCTCGTAGAAGCGCTGCAGGTCCTCGGCGCGCGCCGGCGGGTCCTCGGCCCCGCGCGGTGCCAGCGCAGCCGCCGCGGCATCGCCGGCGAGCCAGGCCATGCGCAGCTCGTGGGCGACCACCTGCACCGCCATCGCGAGATTCAGCGACGCGTAGTCGGCGTTGGCGCGGATATTCACGAGCAGCTGGCAGCGGTCGAGTTCCTCGTTCGAGAGCCCCGAGCGCTCGGTGCCGAACAGCAGCGCGACCGGTGCGCGGGCCGCCTCGGCGAGCAGCACCGGCGCGGCGGCGCGCACGTCGTGCAGCGGCCACGCGAGCGCGCGCGGGCGGGCGCTGAGCCCGGCGACGTACGCGCAGCCGGCCAGCGCTTCGTCGAGCGTTTCGCATACGCGCGCGGCTGCGAGCACGTCCTCGGCGCCGGAGGCGCGCGCCACAGCCTCGGCGGACGGAAATCCGCGTGGCGCGACCAGCACGAGCTCCAACAGGCCCATGGTCTTCATCGCGCGTGCCGCGGCACCGATGTTGCCGGGATGGGTGGTGCGCACGAGCACCACGCGCAGTGGCAGCGGCAGCCCGGCGGGCTCGCGTGCGTCTGCGGGCGCCGCGGCGGCGCTGGGGTTGTGATCCGATGCAGTCATGGGTGTCTGTTATTCTAGCGCCGCGCCGCCACGGCAGGTGGCGCGTATCCCCTCGCCCGTCAATCCAAGGATGCATGCCTGATGTCCGGTTCCCTGAACATCGCAATCAGTGCGGCCCGCGCCGCCGGCCGCGTGATCATGCGCAACCTCAGCCGTATCGACACGCTCGACGTCGGCCACAAGTCGCGCAACGAACTCGTCAGCGAGGTCGACCGGCAGGCGGAACTCGAGATCATCCGGGTGATCCGCCGCGCGCATCCCGACCACGCGATCCTCGCCGAGGAGTCCGGCGCCGACGGCGAGGGCGAACACCGCTGGGTCATCGACCCGCTCGACGGCACGACCAACTACCTGCACGGCTTTCCGCAGTTCGCGGTCAGCATTGCGCTGCAGGTGCATGGGCGCGCGCAGTGCGGCGTCGTCTACGACCCGCTGCGCGAGGAACTCTACACCGCCGAGCGCGGCCAGGGCGCCCAGCTCGACGGCAAGCGCATCCGGGTCGCGGCCCGCACGAAGCTCGCCGACGCGCTGATCGGCACGGGCATCCCGTATCGCGCCAACACCGAGTGGCTGGACACCTACCTTGCGATGATGCGCGACGTGATCATGCACACGCGCGGACTGCGCCGCCCGGGCGCCGCGGCGCTCGACCTCGCGTGGGTCGCCGCCGGACGCCTCGACGGCTTCTGGGAGTTCGGACTCTCTCCGTGGGATGTCGCAGCCGGCGGCCTGATCGTGCGCGAGGCCGGCGGGCGCATCAGCGACTTCGACGGCGGCGAAGGCTACGTGGAGTCGGGCAACGTGGTCGCGGGCAGCCCGAAGATCTATGCCCAGCTCTCGCGACTGCTGGCGCCGCACTGGGCGCGCAGCCGCAGAGTCGCCGCCGGCGACTGACGCGACGCGGTACGCGCGACTCCGCGCGCAGCGAGCATCGCACGGCGCGGCGCGGGAGGTCTCAACCTGGTCAGGCGGGTCGGCGGCGCGGGCGCACTCAGGGCAGGTCGCGTACCGCCTCGTCCTCGTCCTTCTGCGGCGGCATCAGGTCCACGCTAGAGACGTTCAGCGCGAGTACCGCGGCCGACGCGACGTAGATCGACGAGTAGGTGCCGACGATCACACCGATGATCAGCGCGAGCGAGAACCCGTACAGCGCGTCGCCACCGATGAACAGCAGCGCGCACAGCACCAGCAGCGTCGTGACGCCGGTGACCAAGGTGCGCGCGAGCGTCTGGTTCACCGAGATGTTCATGATGCGCTCGGGCCGCTCGCGGCGGATGCGCAGGAAGTTCTCGCGGATGCGGTCGAAGATCACGATGGTGTCGTTCAGCGAGTAGCCGAGCACCGCGAGCATCGCGGCGAGCACCGCGAGGTCGAACGGCAGCTGCAGCAGCGCGAAGATGCCGACCGTGATGACCACGTCATGCACCAGCGCTGCGACCGCGCCGAGCGAGAACTTCCACTGGAAGCGGAACGCGACGTAGGCGAGGATCATCAGCGTCGCGAACAGCATCGCGAGCGCACCCTGTTCGGCGAGCTCCGACCCCACCTGCGGGCCGACGAACTCGACCCGGCGCAGGTCCACATCGGGCACGTCGGCGCGCAGCAGGTCGAGCACGCGATCGCGCACGTCGGCGTCCTCGATCCCCTCGGGCTGTGGCGGCAGGCGCACGAGCACGTCGCGCGGCGTGCCGAAGGACTGCACGATCGCCCCCTCGTAGCCCTCGGTCGAGAGCATCCCGCGGATGTCCTCGAGCGGCGCGGCCTCGGGGTAGCCGACCTCGAGCACGATGCCGCCGGTGAAGTCGATGCCGAAGTTCAGTCCGCGCACGCCGATCGCCGCGATCGACACGATGATCAGCACCGCCGAGATCGTGTAGGTGATCCGGCGGGCGCCGAGGAAGTTGATATCGAGTGCTTTACCCTGCGGCTGCACGGATCATGCTCCCGCCGATGGACAGCCGCTTCACGCGGCGGCCGCCGTAAATGAGATTGACCAGCGCCCGGGTGCCGATCAGCGCGGTGAACATCGACGTGACGATGCCCAGCGACAGCGTGACCGCGAAGCCGCGGATCGGGCCGGTCCCGAAGGTGAACAGCACCACCGCCGCGA
>PWYM01000035.1 GCA_003567855.1 Gammaproteobacteria bacterium
AAATCTTCCACTGCGTCGCCGACATCACGGGTGACTCGCTCGCGCTCGCGCGACGGGCCGCCGAGACCGATGCCGACGTCATCGTGCTCGCCGGCGTGCACTTCATGGCCGAGACCGCGAAGCTGCTCAGCCCCGACCGGATGGTGCTGATTCCGGACCTCGACGCCGGCTGCTCGCTCGCCGAGTCGATCACTGCAGAAGATGTGCGCTCGCTTCGCCGGCGGCACCCGGGCGTGCCGGTCGTGACCTACGTGAACACCTCGGCCGCGGTGAAGGCCGAGTGCGACATCTGCTGCACGTCGGGCAACGCGGTCACGGTCGTCGAGTCACTGGGCGCCGACGAGGTGATCTTCCTGCCCGACGAGTACCTCGCGAACTACGTCGCCCAGCAGACCGACGTGCGCATCATCAGCTGGCAGGGCCACTGCGAGGTGCACGAGCGATTCACCGCCGAGGAACTTCGCGACTACCGCGCGCAGTTTGACGGCCTTTCGATTATTGCCCACCCCGAATGTCCGCCGGACGTGCTCGAGGCCGCGGACTTCGTCGGCTCCACGGCGCAGATGCAGGCCTGGGTGCACCACGAGCGTCCGAAGCGGGTGTTGATGGTCACCGAGTGCTCGATGAGCGACAACGTCGCCGCCGAAGTACACGACGTGGAGTTCATCCGGCCGTGCAACCTGTGTCCGCACATGAAGCGCATCACGTTGCCGAAGATCGCGAAGGCGCTGGAGACGCTGACACCTGCCGTCGAGATCGATCCGGCAGTCGCCGGGCGTGCGCAACTCGCGGTGGAACGCATGCTCGCGGTACGCGCCTGACGGCTCCCGGAAGTCCTCAACCTTCGCGCTGCACAGCTACGAGCGTGCGACCCGCGAAAGCGAACATGCCCATGCGTATATCTTCGTCGGGATCGGCGTCCTGATCGGCTATACGCTCACGCGCGGCTGGCGGGATGCAGCGCTGACGACGACATCGCCCGCCGGATGGCGCTCGCAGTGGCGGAAGCGGCAGCCGACGCGCTACTCCGGTGGCATCTTCCCGCCCTTGTAAGTCGGCAGCGACAGGTCCCACCGGATCGCCGCCAGCCGCAGCCCGGTGCAGGCCGAAAACGCGGCGATCGCGCTCCATGTCGGCGGGAACGACAGCGCGTCGAGCGCCACGTACAGCGTGCTGCCGGCGAGCGCGGCCAGTGCATAGACGTCGCGCTGCAGCACCAGCGGCACCTCGTTGCACAGCACATCGCGGATCATCCCGCCGACGATGCCGGTGGTCACGCCCATCGCGATTGCGATGCCCGGGTGCGTTCCGGCCGTAAGCGCCAGCTGCGTGCCGGCCACCGCGAACAGCCCCAGCCCGAACGCGTCGGCGATGCGCAGCCACAGCAGCCTTGACTCGAGCTGGCGGGCCCAGATGAACGTCACCGCGGCGGCGACGAGGCATACGGCAAGGTAGGTCGGGTCCGCGACCCAGGTGACCGGGTGCACGTCAAGCAGCAGGTTGCGAAGCGTGCCGCCACCCAACCCGGTGACGATACCCACGACGACGAACCCGAACGGGTCGAGGCGTGCGCGCGCGGCCGCGAGCCCGCCTGAGAGGGCGAAGACGAAGGTACCGGTGAGGTCCAGCGAGTAGATGAGCGGGCTCATCGGCCCCTGCCTGTTACGTCCGTGGACATCACCTGGGGCTCGACGCGCCAGATGATGGGATAGGTGCAGCCACCGCTTGTCAGCACGCTGCCGGGTCGACCGACAAGTGTCTCGATGGCCGGCGGTGGTGGTTCCGCTTCGGTACTCCCTGCGGTACCCCCGTCGGCATTACCCTCGGCATTGCCGGGAGGGCACTCAGCGCGGTCAAGTCGACCGACCTGCTCCCAGGTGCCCGCACGCTGCCACAGGACCCAGGACACCTGGAGATTCCTGGTGCGCTGCGCATCGCGAAAATGAAGTTCACTGTAGACGAACCAGAACACCGTATCCTCGTGAAGCACGCGCTCGACGCGACACTCGTAACCTTCGCGCCAACAGGTGTTGACCAGATGCGACTGCCCGTTCAGCAGTGCGAACAGATCGTCGGGCACTTCATCCACGGTAGACGAAACCAGCGACTCCGAGAACCGCAGCTGGGGATCGGAAGACTCCGCGGCGTACCACTCGCCCCGTTTCGCAGCCTCCAGGCGAGCGGTGAACGTGTCGTCGTCGGCCAGCGGCGTATGCACCGCGATCAACAGTGCGATCAGCGCGAGTGCAAGCGCCGTATTGCCGCGGCCGATCGTCTCTGGCACCAGCGCCCGGTGACGCACCAGCGACCAGGCCCCCGCCAGCGCGTAAGCCAGCAGCGCAAGAATCACCAGCAACGCCCACAGGCGCACGAGACTCCAGCCGAACACGCTGACCTGCTGGAACAGGCCGTAGGCGGTCACCACCAGCAGGATCGGCAGCGCGAGCAGCGCGGCGGCGATGATCGCGGCCGCGGCGATGTCCAGCAGCACCTCGCCCCTGCGCAGCGGCGAGAGGTAGATGAACAGCGGGACGCCGGTCGCCAGCAGGTAACTCGCGAGCAGCGCCGGCGGATGCGTGGCCGGCCATGCCTGGTTGTCGACCGCGGTGCCAAGCGCGTAGAGCGCCATAGCCTGCAGCAGGGCGATGGTGATCAGCAGGTAGCGGACGGCCCGGGACTCCATGGGGGGAGTCTAACGGGTCATGCGTGTCGCGCTACGTGACGGCATTCAATCAACACGCCGGCGGGACCTCGGCCGTACACTCAGTAGGAGCCTGCGAGCGCCTTCCTGTAGATCGCACCGTCCTTCATGATCACGACGAAATTCCGATCCGGATCGGCGACGAGCGCCAGGTCCTCGAGCGGGTTGCCGCGCACCAGCAGTAGGTCAGCCAAGGCGCCTTCCTCGATGACGCCCAGGCGTCCCGGATAGGGACTGCGCGCCCCCGACAGCGCCAGCAGCTGCGCGTTGTCATGGGTCAGCAGCGTGAGGATCTCAGCGGGGGAGTACCACTCACTCAGCAGGAGGATGAGTTCGTTCTGCTGGCGGTTCAGCTCGGGCTCGAACAGAAAGTCTGTCCCCCACGCGATCTTCACGCCGAGCGCCCGGGCCATCGGCCAGACGCGGGCCTGGCCTTCGATGACCGGCGCTCGCTTGACGCGCCGCTGCCGATCCATGTCCGGCGTACTCGCACGCAGGGTCTGCGCCGACAGCCACACGTCGTGTTCGACCATCAGCGCAAGGGTCTCTTCGTCCAGGAGCTGACCATGCTCTACAACGCGAACGCCCGCCTCGATCGCCCGGCGCACCGCACGCGGGGTGTAGGCATGGACGGTCACGTAAGTGCCCCAGTCTTCGGCCGCCTCGACCGCAGCCTTCATTTCATCGAGCGTGTACTGGGTCACGTCAACCGGGTCATACGCCGAAGACGTGCCACCACCCGCCATCAGCTTGATCTGGCTGGCGCCGAAACGAAGGTTTTCACGCACGGCGGTCAGGACCTCGGCACGACCGTCCGCGATGAACGTAGCGCCCAGCAGCTCGGCACGTGACGGCTCACCGAAAAACCGCCGCGACCGCTCGTGAGGCAGGCGAAAGTCGCCGTGGCCGGCGGTCTGGCTGATGGTTGCGCCCGAAGGCCAGACACGCGGGCCCACGTAACGTCCCGCGTCTATACCGGCCTTGAGACCCCAGACGGGCCCGCCCACGTCGCGTACCGAGGTGAAGCCGCGCAACAGCATCGCTTCGGCTTCACGCGCCGCGGCTGCCTCGGCGCGTTCCGGCGTCAGCTCCGGGGACAGGAGCTCCGACATGCTGAGGGCACCGAAGGTCAGGTGTACGTGCACGTCGATCAGGCCGGGCATGAGGGTATGGCCGCGACCGTCGATCACGCGTGCGTCGGCGCCTGCGGTCACGTCATCGCCGAGTGCCGCAATGAGGTTGCCCCGGACCAGCACGCGGGTCGGCGGCGACAGCGCGCCCGACTTCGAGTCGAATACCCGCACATCGCGGAACAGGGTCTCGCTCTCGGCGGTCTCGCCGGGTGCAGTCCAGGCAACTGCAAGCAGGCACGCGGCGGCGACCAGGAGGCGTGCAGGCCTGTCGACGGTTACGGTCATGTAGGAATACCTGTGGGACACGTACACCTAGTCTAAGGTAACCGATCATCGACCATGTCATCGTTCGGACGATACACCCGACCGACACCCGGCCAGGATGCGAGGGACGCTGCGGGCACTCAGCAGAGATCCCGGTGTGCGGTGGCGAACAGAACGCCGCGGCGGCAGCAGACAGAATGGACCCTACAGAGGTTCAGGTCCCCGCGCGATTTCTCACTCCTCCCCTTCCCGTACTCAGTGAGAACTCGCAGTCCCCTTGCCCCTGGGTGACACGGTCATCCAGGGGCACTTTTCAATACACCAGCGGCGAACGTCCAGACATCGAGAGCGTCATTCACTGTTCGCGCTGTTCTCGACGAACATTGCCGAAGAATCGACGCTCACCACGCCCGCCACGCCGCGCGCGACCTGGACGATACGGTCCATGGCCTGCTCGTCACTGACGGTGCCGCTCAGCCTGACCATGCCGTCATGGGTCTTGACGCGGACATCGACGCCCGTGCCCAGGCTGTCGGCAAGCAACTCCGCCTTCACGCGGGTCGTGATCCAACCGTCGGAGACCACCTCCTGTGTACCGGCGACGGTCTGCAGCCATGCGTCCCGACCCTGCTCCACTGCCAATTTCATGCTGCGGTTGGTGGCCGTGCTGACCAGCCTGTTGTCGACTCGGGAAACCCCGTGCACCGACAACGCGGTGCGTTCGGCTGTCAAGCGAACACCCGCATCGTCCACCGTGCCTTCGAGCGTGACCACACCATCCCTCGTGGTCACGATGAGATCGGACGCACCGTGGCCACTCTCGTTCGCGAGACGGGCCTG
>PWYM01000122.1 GCA_003567855.1 Gammaproteobacteria bacterium
CCTTGCCGGATTCGACCATCAGCGTGCGCGCGGCGTCACAGGCCAGGCGCCGCGCGGTCTGCCAGGAGACCACGGTGCCGGAGTCGAGGCGTGGGTGGGGCGCGATGGGGTCGGGCGTGTGCTCGCCACGGTCGACGGGGACGACTTGAACATGATCGGCCTCGCCGGACTGCACCGGCACGTGCAGCATCACGTGCACGCGGTCCGGCCCCAGCGGACGCGGCTCGGCACCGGCGCCGGTTTCAACCAGTCGGATGAGCGCGTCACCGCGGCGCGCCGAGACGCCGCAGCTGACATCGCGCTCGACCTTGCCGCAGGCGACGTCGTGCAGGTCATCACTTTCCTGCGCACGCTCTTCTCGGTAGGTCCGCTCGCGCATCGCCTCGATCGCGCGGATCAGCAGCGCGCCTTCTTCCGGCGGGAATCGGCCCTGGATAACGAGCATGCCGTCGTCATCAAAGGACCAGTTCAGCCCCCGCTCGCGGCGCTGGCGAAGGATGCGCTCGGGGTCATTGAGACGCTCGACGTGCACGTAGGCCGAGACCGTGCGCTCCATGTGCATTGCCCGCGATTGTTATATAAATCAACAATCTCAGGCTCATCAAACTGTGCGGATATGCCACATTCGCCCCGGCGGATTCCGCATGCCCGGCGACACCTGCCCGACTGTCTTCGGGCTGACCCGGGATGACCCGCGCACGATAAACTTCGCGCATGAGCCGAGATCGAACGGGCCGCAACGACCCCTGTCCATGCGGCAGCGGGCGCAAGTTCAAGCACTGCTGTCTGCGTGCCCGGGCGGAGGGCTCTACGTCGACCCCGACAGTCGACGTGAGCGAGGCGCTGCACGAAGCAATCGGAGAGCGCACATTCGATTCGTTGGACGACGTGCGCGCGTTCGCCCAGT
Source organism: Gammaproteobacteria bacterium (assembly GCA_003567855.1). Lineage (GTDB taxonomy): Bacteria > Pseudomonadota > Gammaproteobacteria > Steroidobacterales > PWYM01 > PWYM01. The sequence continues at coordinate 908 of PWYM01000122.1, forward strand.
CTTTCATGCGCGAGCGCAATGCCGCCCCGGTCGCGGACTTCCACGGCCTGTCCCCGGAACAGATGGGACGGCTGCTCGATGCACCGTTCGACTCCCCAACGGTCGTCCGCTTCCCGCGGATCATCGACATCGAGCCGGAGGCGCCCGTCGCCACCCTGTTCAGCCTGCTCATTGAAGCCATCGGCGAACGCGGACTGAAGCCCACCAAAACGGGCAACCTGCCGCGCAGGTTCTGTCGCGAAGCCGCGCTGGCACTCTGGGGCCAAAGCACCTACGAGGCCAACACGCGGTTCGGCGACATCAACAGCGAAACCGACTTCCTCGAACTCCACGCCACCCGGCTGATCGCCGAGCAGGCGGGTCTCGTGCGCAGGTATGCGGGCCGGGTCATCCTGTCGCGTGAGGCGCGCCGACTACTCCGCGACGGCGGCCTGCGCCACGTCTATGCGAAGCTGCTGGCGAGCGGTGCGCGAACGTTGAACTGGGCGTACTGGGATCGCTATCCGGAGCTTCGCATCGTCCAGCGGTCGTTCGCCTTCACGTGCTACCTGCTGCACCGGTACGGCGATGTCGAGCGCGACCAGGCCTTCTACGAGGAGGCGTTCGTCGACGCGTTTCCGCTGACGCTGGATGAAGTCGAACCCACGCCCTACTCGTCGGTCGAGACCACCGTGCGCGGCTGTTACGCGCTTCGCATGCTCGAGCGGTTCGGCGCGCTCTTCGGGCTGGTCAACATGCGCGCCACGCGTGAGGATATCGTCAATCGTGCCTACCAGGTCAGCGCGACCCCCCTGCTGCACGCAGCCGTGAAATTCCCGATTCTTTCCGGCCGCCCGTGAGCCCTACTCCGGCGGCATCTTCCCCCCACCGTACGAACGTGACCGCCGCGGCGAACAGGCACACGGCGAGATAAGTGGGGTCGGCAACCCAGGCGACCGGGTGCACGTCGAGCACGAGGTTTCACGGCGAGGCCGCCGGAGAGTGCGAAGATGAAGGTGGCGGTGAGATCCAGCGTGTAGATCAACGGTGTCACGGCTGCTCATGGTGCCACAGGTCCGTGGCCTCGATGTCCGGATCCCGTCCGCTGCAATGATCCTCGCGTGTCCACGCCGTCTCCACGTGTGGCGGCGCCGGCCGGTCGGAATACGCCTTGCCGTCGGCCCCCCACACGCCGTGCACCGGCACGCTCACCCACCAGCCGTCGCCTATGGGGAACTCGCGCGCGCTGAGCAGCGAACCCGCGGTGGGTCGTCCGATGAGCACGGCATCGGTATGACGGCGCATGTACCACGCGAAGGCCTCCGCGGCGCTGCGGGTGTTTTCACCGATGAGCACGTACACCCTGCCCTCAAAGCGCCGCGGCACGGACTCGGTCCAGAACATCGCCGCGCTGCGGGTGTTGTTGAGCGCGTCGTAGACTGCGCCACCGGTGTACGCACCGCTGACCCTTGGCAGGCGGGCCAGGTCGTCGGGGCGCGGCGAACGCCCGAGCGTTTGCAGGTATCGCCGGGACACCAGCGCAAACGCCGCCTCCTCGGCAGGCGCGAACCAGCTCGCGAGCCGGAGCGCCGACATGTTGCCGCCGATGGTGCGGCGCAGATCGATGATCAGCGTGTCAGCGTCGAGCAGCTCGGCCATCGCGGCGTCGGCCTCGTCGGCTGCGCCGTCGTCGAAACGGGAAACGCGAAGCGTGGTCACGCTGCCGTGACCGGCGACTTCCGATCGCGACCAGGACAGGTACGGCGGACGGATCGGCCAGTACACCTGCTCGCGACGGATCTCGAGCGTTACCGCGTCTCCACCGCAACGCTCGAACTCCAGCGTGGCGGTCGAACCGCGCTTGCCGCGAACGTCCGAACGCGGAGACAGCAACCGGTCACCCGGCCTCAGCCCCTGCAGCTGTGCATCGGAGTCGGCGGCGACATCGGTCACGAGGACCTCGTCGTCTACCGTCGTGAAACGTGCGCCTATACCGGTGGTCGGGGTCGCCCCGTCGGGCCCGAAGATCCGAAGGTGTGACGAACCGAGTTCGGACAATAGATCGTTCGCGAGCGCCCGGAACGCTTCATCGTCGCGGACGGTACGCGCGCGGTCACGGTAGCGCCCGCGCAGCCCCGCCCAGTCGACACCGCCGAAATCCGGGTCATGGTAGTGGCGGCTGATGACGGTCCAGAGCGTGTCGTAGAGCGACAGGTACTCGTTGTCCGCGGGCTGTGCCGCGATCGAACCGGACACGATGCCCGCAAAAAGGAGAACGCACGCGGCGGCCACACCGGCGCGATCGCGACGCCCTGCTTCCATGCGCGCGCCGCGACGCCGGCTGGAGGTCAATCGGCGAGGATGAACGTCACCTTGAGGTTGACGCGATACTCGGTGATGTTGCCCTTGTCGTCGCACACGACCTTCTGGCCTTCGACCCATGCGCCCTTGACGTTTTTCAGCGTCTTGCTGGCGCGGTCTATACCCTGCTTGGTCGCGTCCTCGAAGCTGACAGATGATGAAGAGATGATCTCTGTGACCCTGGCTACACTCATGGAAGTTCTCCGTTTGGAAGCGAATGTGCCCCTGATGCGTCACGGGTTATCCAAGCTAACGCGACGCAGGTGGAAGTGCAAATAAACGTGGCGCGGCGCGTCAATCATCACCGCCCCGCATCACCGGTCGGGACAGCCCCACAGTGAGCTTCTCACCGAGCACCTCGCGCCGGAAACGGTAGAGCTCGGCCGGGCGCCCGCGGCCGATCGCGCGGCTGCGACCTACCGGCTCGACGAGTTCGGCGTTGGTCACCAGGCGGCGGAAGTTCTGCTTGTGAAGCCTCGCGCCCGACAGCGCCTCGGCGACACGCTGGAGCTGCAGCAGCGTGAACTCCCCCGGCAGGAGTTCGAACACCACGGGCCGGTAGGCGAGCTTGCCACGCAGGCGGCCCAGGCCGGTGGCGAGGATGCGCCGGTGATCGGCCTGCAGCGTCACGCCGAGCGCGCGCTCGGCAGGCACTTCGCGCGCACGTGCGTCTTGTGAACGCGCACGCCCGTCGCGCGCCGCCTCGGGGACGAGACCGGCCTCGTAGAGCAGCTCGAAGCGCTCGAGCGAGAGTACGGCGTCCATCTCGCCCTCGGGGTCGCGACCGAAGGTGACGTTGACGCGGTCCTGCCGCGCCCTGCGCCGCTTGCCGGCCGGCGCCTGGCGCGCCCAGCGCGCCAGCGCCGGTTCGATGTGCCCGGAGAGCATCGACGGCGTGCCCGCCCGCCAGTCCTCCCAGGGCAGGAAGTCATACCAGTCACACCACTCGGCGTCAGGCTCGATGACGTCGTCCTCGCGCGTCAGCGCGATGTACGCAACCGAGATCACGCGCGGCCCGCCACGCACCTCCACCGGGTCGCGATAGCGGTTGCCGAAGGTGTAGAGCTGCTCGACGTAGTAGAGGTCCAGACCGGTCTGCGCCTCGACCCAGCGGCGAAGACCGATCTCCAGGCTGTCGTGGCCGACCGGGTCGAACGGGCCGCTGGGCAGTGCGGGCGCGTCGTCGCCGCCGGCCTCCGGGTTGCGCACCACCAGCACGCGGGGCCGATCGTCGGTGACGGCGACGATCACGGCCGTGAGCTGGATGACCATTGCGCTGCGGTTGCCGTCCATTGACGTTCTTAATGCTCTTTGAGAGTATTTATATATGCTCGATTAGAGCATAACAGTTCAAGACCCATTCTTCGGCCCATCCCGGAGCGTTGCCATGCCTGTCGCACACACCGCGCCCACCGCCGTCGGCGATCGCCTCGCGCCACTCTACGAGCGCGTCAAGACGGTCATCCCGGAGATCGAGTGGCCCGTGCACGCCGAGCACATCGAGCGGATCCTGGCGCTCAAGCACGCGCGCAACGCCGTCATTCTCGCGCACAACTACCAGACACCCGAAATCTTCCACTGCGTCGCCGACATCACGGGTGACTCGCTCGCGCTCGCGCGACGGGCCGCCGAGACCGATGCCGACGTCATCGTGCTCGCCGGCGTGCACTTCATGGCCGAGACCGCGAA
>PWYM01000190.1 GCA_003567855.1 Gammaproteobacteria bacterium
GAACACGCAGGTTGGTGGGTGTCATCCGTTCTTCGAACTTCACGTCGTGGATCACGCCGGTCCTCGAGCTGTCGGCGATCCCGGCTGTGCCCGCTATGGTGGCGCAGCCCGCGGTGACCAGCAGCGCGGCGCCGGTGATCCATACCCTGGTGCTGATCATGAGAGTTATCCTGTCTTCTGACTGTTGATCGTCTGGACAGGAAGTCTTGCACGGACACGGATTGGCGGTCTGTACGGTTGCGCACCCCTCGAGTGCCCTCACGAACAAGACCTTGGGTCCGCCTGGATGGTGTGATCAGGTGTCATTCGCGCCTTATGAGCACCAGCCCCATCGGGCCGTGAAGCTGACCGTTCCGGCGCGTCAACATCACCGTGCCCTGCGGCCCGTCCAGAACGACGCGGTCGCCCTCGAGCCGGTACTCACCGGCCACCGTCGTGCCGAGCACCGACACGTAGACGCGGCCCTGGCGCTGGAACTCGTAGCGCGTCATGCCGAACTCGTCCTCGTAGGTGCCGATGACGTCATCGCGCCCGCAGCCGACCAGGCCGAACCAGGCCAGCAGCGCCAGTGCACAGATTCCCCTGACGTGCATCGCCCCCTCCGTCGCAACCGCGGCGATTGCCCGATGACGTGCCGACGGTACCGGGTCATCAAACGACGAAACGAATTGCGACGCATCCGCAGTTAACGCGGTTTAGGGGCAGTTAGGGACACTTGCGAGGCGCTGGCGCGTTGCCCCCGCGCCGGTCCGGATGTGCTATACATATCGTGCCAGTCCGGCGCCCGGTCGTAGAAGAAGGCCTGCCACGAGATGGCACCTCGCACCCGCAGCAACCGCCGTCGTGGCGTGCGCGCGTCCCGCGCGCGCCTCTACCATGCGCTCACCGAGGCCGGTTTTCGCAGCCAGACCGCACTCGCCGAACGCATCGCCGACCTCGAAGGGCTCGACCAGGCCCCGCGAGACCTCGTCAGCCGCGTCTTCCGCGAGCAGCCGGTGGAGCTGCAGACGCTCGAGCGCGTCGCCCGCGCGCTCGACGTCGAGGCGTGGCAGCTTTATCTCACCAGCGGCGAACCCGAACGTGCCGAAGACGCTGTCCGGACAGATGCACGGCCCATCGGACCCGCGGCCACCCCTGGACCCTCCGCGCGCAGGTCGTCGACCCGGGTCCGCGCCCTGGCGGCCGCGGTCACCGGTGCCGTGGTGATCGTCGGGGTGACCTGGTGGTCCGGCGCGATCGATGATGACCCTGGCGCCAACGATCCGCGCGATGCGCTGGCACCGGTCTGGACCACCGCGTTCCCGATCGGCCGCACGCCGACGCTGGTCGTGAGGGCCACGCCCGACGACACGTTCGCGGATGCGCTGCGCGGCGCGCTCGAACAGCACTTCAGGGTCGCGGCGCCCAGCGCCGAGCTGCTCGTCCACGCGTCGGACCCGCGCGACATCACCGAGCGACTGCGCAGCGACGCGGTCGTCGAGGGCGATGTCGTGCACCTCGGCCGGCTCACCGGCCTTCGCGTCTTCATGTTCGGCAGCGCCGGCATACAACAGCAGGTCTGGAGCGAAACGGTCCCGACCACGCAGCTCGACGCCCGCCTCGAGGCCGTCGCCGACAATGCCGCGCGCGCTGTCGCCCACGCGCTCGGCATGCCGGTCGCAGCGACAGGCGGCACACCCCACTACCCGCTGGCGCCGGTCCAGGATTACTACCTCGAGGGACGCATGCATCTCGACGGACCATCGAGCGAGCTCAACATCCGTCGCGCACAATCGCGCTTCGAGGCCGCACTGCGCCTCGACGCGAATTACGCTGACGCGCACGCAGGTCTGTGCGAGGCACTGCTCGCCGAGTACTGGATGGAGGAGGCGCAGCGCGCGCTCAACGACGCGCGGCTCGCGTGCGCGCGGGCGATGCAGCTCGCGCCCGACGCGCCCGCGACGCGCATCGCGCACGCCCACTATCTGCGCGTCACCGGCGCACTCGACGAGGCGGTTGCCGTGCTCGACGAACTGCGCGAGGCGCACCCCGGCGATCCGGCCACGCTCGTGGAACTCGCGGCGACGCTGCTGCAGGTCTTTCGTAGTGACGGTGATGCCGAGGCCCTGGCGCGTGCGCAGGCCGCCGCACACACGGCCAGCGACGCAGAACCCGCGTTCTGGCAACCGCCGTTCTGGCTGGCAAGCCTTGCCTATTTCTCCGGTGACCTGCCGGGCGCCATCGCCGCCGCCGAGGAAGCACGCGCGCGCGACGAAAACGAGTACGTGCTCGCCAACCTCGGCACGTTCTATTTCTGCGCCGAGGACCTCGAGCGTGCCAGGGCCACCTACGAGCGTGCACGCATCATTGCCCCGCATTCCTATGTCGGTGACGAGTTCCTCGGCACGCTCAACTACCTGCTCGGCGACTACGACACGGCAGCCACGCTGCGCGAGCAGGCGGTTGAACGCCTGCGCTCGGTCGGCGAACCGGAAATCCACGAGATGTGGGGCAATCTCGCCGACGCCTACCTCGGCTCGGGCCAGCATGACAGCGCGATCGAGGCCTTCGAGCGGGCCGCGGAAATCGCCGAGCGTGATGTGCTCCAGGGTATAGAGACACCCGCCGATCGCGCCTCTCGCGCCTACTACTACACGATGCTTGCAAGCCTTGCGCCCGACCGGTTGCCTGACGATGCTGCGGTACAGATCAAGGGCGACCTCAAGGCGGCTCTGGAACACACCCTGGACCCGGGCGCCGCGGTGCGCACCGCGAAGGCCTGGATGCAGCACGATCGGCCGGAACTCGCGCTTCAGGCGTTCGAGCAGGCCGTCGAGCGATGCGGCGGTTTCGCCCACACGCCCGGGCTGGCGGCACTGCGCCCGGCACTGGCGTCGGAGTGACGGCGGCGCGCGCGGTCAGTACACCGGCGCGCCGAACACCCGCCACTGCCACAGCTGCACCACCAGGAACAGCACCGCGAGCGTGAACAGCGCGAAGTGCACGCGCCGCCACAGGCCCCAGCCACCGGCGGCGCGCCACGCGGGCCACTGGCCGAGCAGCATCACGAGCGCCGCCGCAGCGGTGCCCCAGCTCGCCCAGTGCACGAAGAACATCTGCCACGTCGGGTAGTTGCCGGGCATGTCGGCGATATCGAAGTCGGCGAAACCGGCGGCCAGCGTCACCGCGGCGGTGATGAAGACCGCGACCGTGATGACACCCAGCGTCGCCGCACCGCCGGCGATCCATGCGGCGACCCCCTCGTTGCGGCGCCGGCCCAGCCGCCACCACGCGCCGAGCGTGGTGGTCAGCGCGAACAGTGCCGCGAGACCGATCGCGGTGTAGAGCGCAGCCGGAGCATTCAGCGCACCGACACGTTCGGCAGTGTGCACGCCCATCGGGTCGGCGATTGCCTCGGGGCGCCCGGACGCGTCGCGGATGATCTGCACGCGCCCACCGTTCGCGCTCTCGAACAGGTCTTCGTGGCCAGCCACGCGGCGGAACAGGATCTCCTCGCCCATCATTCCTGCAACGACGTCTTCGGCCGACACCGCCTCGAGGTTCACGACGTTCACCAGGCCGAACAGTGCCGCGAAGCTCGTGAACGATCGGCGGTTGTTCAGGTAGGTGCCGGACAGCTCGGCCAACGCCTCGGCACCGGCGTCGTCGCGCCTGGCCTCGAACGGCACGTGCACGTGGCCGATGAGCCGGTCGACGATCAGATCCGGGAAGTGCTCGATGGTGGCAGCCGTCGACGTCGTGTTCTGCGACACGAAGATGCCGACACCGAGCTCGGGGACGAGGATCATGTTCGTCAGGAACGCGGCGGTGCCGCCGGCGTGGCCGAGCGTGCGCACGCCGCGGTACGGGCGGTCCTGGAAGCCGTGCGCGACATCCGCGGCGCCGGGCCGGTCGTCGAAGCCGCGGGTGAACATCGCCGCGTGCGTCTCGGGCGACATCAGCCGAACGCCGTCGAGTTCGCCGCCATTGAGGTGAAAGCGCATCCAGCGCGCCATGTCGGTCGCGGTGGATGCAATACCGCCGGCCGGCCAGTACGCGCCGATCTGCATGAAGCCCTGCAGCTCGAGCGCGCCGAGCTTGCGCCGGTAACCGGTGGCGAGCCGCCCGCGCTCGGCCTCGCCCATCTTCGCCGGCGGCAGCTCGGTGGTGTCGTGCATGCCGAGCGGCGCGAATATTTCCTCGCGCACGAAGGTGGCGTAATCGACGCCCGAAACCTGCTCGATGACCAGCGCGGCGAGCGCGGAACCCCAGTTCGAGTAAGACGTGCGGGCGCCGGGCGGGAACACGCGGGCCGGCTGATGCTCGGCGACGAGCTCGGCGAGCGTGCGCGGGTCGTCGTCGGTGACGGCGAACAGGCGCATCGTGTCCTCGAAGCCGGCGCGGTGATGCATCAGGTGGCGCAGCGTGACCGGCAGGCCGAAGGCCTCGTCGACCTGCATGTCGTCGAGGTAGTCGTTGACGTCGGCGTCGAGGTCGACCGCGCCGCGCTCGGCGAGCATCTTCAGCGCGGTCCACGTGAAGGTTTTGGACACCGAGCCGATGCGGAACAGCGTGCGTTCGGGGTCGACCGGGCGGCCCGACTCGATGTCGGCGAGGCCGTAACCGAGTGCGAACGCCAGCGCGTCGTCGCGCACGACGGCGACGGTGACCGCGCCGAGCTGGTGCTCGCGCTGCAGCGTCGAGACGAAGCCGTCGACGTAGGTGGCCAGCGCCTCGGGCGTATCGGGGAGTTCGGCGCTGGCGAGCGCGGACGCCGACAGACAGTAGAGAAGTAGAACCGACAGGCGTGTCGTCATGCTGGCGCTGCCTGGGCCGTAAATCACCGGCCACGATTTTTTCAAGCGAGCCTATAGCAGGCGATTCGTCACGGCAACACCGCCCGGATCA
>PWYM01000167.1 GCA_003567855.1 Gammaproteobacteria bacterium
AGTCTTCCAGGCGCGCCTGCGCCGCGTCGACGCGCGCCTGGTTCGCGTCGCGAATCGAGCGCAGCTCGGAGAGTTCGGACTCCGACACCGCGCGCCGATCGTGAAGGCGCTCGGCACGCTGCGCCTGGGAGGCGGACTCGACCAGTGCGGCCTGCGCCTCGGCAAGCGCCGCACGCTGCTCGGAGTCGTCGAGCTCGACGAGTACTTCGCCCTCGGCGACCTGCTCGCCCTCGGTGAAATGAATGCGCCGCACGATACCGGCGACGCGGCTGGTGATGTCCACGGACTCGTTGGCACGCGCGGTACCGAGCGCCTCGATCTCCTGTCCGAACGGCATCATCTGCACCGGCTCGGTGATGACCGTGACCGCACCACCGCGATCGAAACCGCCGCCGCCGAAGGCGGCGTCGGGGTCTCCGCTGTTCAGCCACCACGCGATGCCGACGGCACCGGCGATCAGGCCGAGGCCCGCGGCGGCGCGCAGCGCCTTGCCGGCGAGGGACGGGGTGCTCATGATCGTGGTGAAACTCCTGGTGTGATGCGGCGCATCAGGATGCGCGCCCAAACCCCTGATTCTAGCTCAGGATCGCGCATCCGAGCGCAAAGATCGCCGGATGGCCGCGCGCACGATACCGGTATTCAGAACCGTTTCGCCGCGAAGGGGTTCCCGGATTCGCCTTTATTTCAGTGCCGCACACCAAAGCCGGACGGGTGCAGGCGCACCAGTGGTGTCGTGCGGGCGGTGTCGACCGGATCCCGCGCGGGCAGGCGCGCCAGCGCCGCGGCGGCGCGCTCGAGCGGCTCGGGCGACCACGGGTCGCCGCGGTAGCAGGCCCGCGACAGCGCGTCGACCGCCGGCCGGAGTTCTGCCGGCAGGCGTTCGGCCACCGCACCCGGCGCGCGCGGCGGATCGTCGGGCCAGTGTGCTGCCGCCCAGGCCAGCAGTGCGTCACGGGCCGCGTGCGGATCTGCGGAGGCACAAGCCGCGCGCAGCCGCGACAGCGCGGCACGCGCGGTCGGCCCCTGGGCGCGCCGGGCAGGATCCGCACTCTCCGGTGCGTCGTCACGACGACCGCGACCGTGCAGCCACCACCACAGTGCGAGCGTTGCCAGCCACGCGCCGGCAAGCACCGCCGATAGCAGCTGCCACAACCCGAGCTGCAGCCGATCGGCCGCGGTACCCGTGATCGCAGCATCACCGGGTAACGGCTCATCGAGCCCGGTTGCGAGCAGCGGCGCCACCGTCGTGTCCGCCGGCGCGGAGACTTCGAGCTCGACCGCGTCGAGTGCCGTGCGCTCCCAGCGGTCCTCGCCCACGTTCCACCAGCCCACCTCGACCGGCGGCAATGTCAGCACGCCCGCGCGTGACGGGATCACGGCAAAGCGGTCGGTGCGTCGCGCGACGCTGCCGCCGCCATCGACGGAATCCTCGAGTTCCGGGCGGTCGGCATAGACGCGGATGCCGTCCGGCGTGTCGATCAAGGGTTCGGGGAGCTGCGCTGCAGAGACGCCACGGCCGACCGTCGTGATCGTGCGGGTGACCGGCTCGCCGGCGACGAGCCGTCCCGGCGGGTGCGACCACCCGTCGTAGAGCTGCACCTCGCGCGCCGGCAGCCAGCCGCCGTCGCCGAGCTCCGGCGGGCGCGGCATCATCGGGCGCACCACGATCTCCAGCGGTTCGGAGCGGAAGCGGGCGATTCTCGCCGAACGACGCTCGTCGAGGATCTGCGCCTCCAGCGTGACCGGCTCCAGCGTCATCGGACCGCTGCCCTGGGCCACGAGCGCGTAGCGCCGCTCCCAGACGAGGTAGGTCATGCCGCCCCGCTCAGTCTGGTACTGACGGTCGTCACCGAGCTTGCGCACCAGCAGCTCGCCGTTGCGTGCGCGCGGTTCCGACAGCCGCGTGCCGCGCGCACCGGCCGACAGGAACAGCCGGACCGTGTACGTGAATTCCGCGTGCACCCAGGGCTCGTACGTCGACACCCCCGCCTCGACAAACGCCGCGCCCAGCGCCTCGCCACCGGTCGCGGCCTCGACGGTCAGCGGCACCGGCGGCGTGAGCCGCTCGCCGACCGGTATCGACGGAATCGCGGCGATCGCCTGGTGACGGGGCATCAGCGTCAGTTCCCATGCGTTATCGCGGCTGAAGCCCGTATCGTCACTGCGCATGCGGCTGCGCTGGCTGCGGCGCAGGATGTCGAAGTCATTGGCGAGCGCCGAGAAATCCGGGCGTTCGTCGCTGTCGCCAAGCACGCGCACGGTCAGCGTGAACGACTCGTTGACGGCGACGACGTCGCGGTCGACCGAGACCTCCAGACCGACGGTATCGATACGTGACGCATCGACACCGTCGGCGGCGGGCGCGAGCGGCGACGCCGCGAGCAGCGCGACGGCGAGTAGGCGCGCGAGCCGGCAGACGCGGGCGGGCATGGGTCTGTGATGCGCGTGGTCGACGGCCGTCACCATGGCTCCCTCTCGTCACCGGGCCACGTGGGGTTGCCGTCCTGGTCGCGGCCCTCGCGACGGTACTGGTATTCGAACTTGCGACGCAACAGCGCCCCCGGATCGTGACGCACGCGCCGCAGCCACTGGTCCAGCGCCTCATCGAGGTCGGCGTCGTCGAGGTCATCGGGGTCGGTGGCCGACGCCTGCGCGAGCACCTGCTCGCCGGCATCGGGCGCATCTTCCGGATCATCGGCCAGGCTGGGGTCGGCGTCGGCGTCCGGCGCGTCATCGGCACCGGGCGGCGGCAGGCCCGCCGGGTCTTCACCGGGCGCCTCCTGCCGGTCGCCGGCCTGCGCCTCGCCGTTGGCGCGCGTGCTTTCGTCGGGTGCGGGCAGGCCACCGGGCGCCGGTTCCGGCTGCAGCGCGGCCTCGACGAGTTCGAGGTTGTAGCGCGCGTCTTCCATGTCTGGGGCCAGCTCCAGTGCACTGCGGTAGGCCGTCGCCGCGGCCGGCAGGTCGCCGGCGCGCGCCAGCGCGTTGCCGCGATTGTAGTGGCCGCGGGGGGTGGCGACGTCGGCCAGTGCCTCGGCACTGGCCGGATACTCGCCGGCCCGATACAGCGCCGCGGCGCGCCATTCCCGGTCGCGAAACAGCTCGGCAGCGCGCTCGGGGTCCTCGTCGGCAAGCGCTGCGAGCGCCCGCCGGTCGGCGGGCAGCAACAGCGCGCGCCAGTCGGCCGCCTGCGCCGGTGCCGGCGCGATACCGACCAGCAGCGCGCCGACCACGACGGCGGGCAGCGCCGCCGGGCTTCGGAACAGCCACAGCGCAAGCGGCAGCAGCAGCGGCACGAGCCAGGCGCCGCGGTCGATCCAGCGGGTCGCCTCGACGTCGGTCTCACGCGCGTCGGCCTGCCTTGCCCGCTGCTCCAGCGGCGCCAGCAAGCGGTCGAGATCGCTGTCATCGATGCTGAGCCGCGCATAGCGGCCACCGCCGGCGCCGGCGAGCCGCTGCAGCGGCGCCTCCTGCAGTCGGGGCACGACGACCTGTCCCCGCGAGTCACGGAGAAAGCCGCCGCCCGGTTCGGGGATCGGCGCGCCCTCGGCGGTGCCCACGGCGAGCACCGAGGTGCGGTAGCCGTCGCGGAGCAGGCGCTCGACGGCCTCCCGCGCCGGTGAGCCACCGGCACTGTCGGTCACCAGCAGGAGGTCACCATCACGCAGTCCCGCCTGGCGCATGAGATTCGCGCCGCGTTCCAGCCCGAGCTGCGGGAAGCTGCCCTGGCTCGGCATGATGTCGGTCGCCAGCGCACCGAGCAGCGCCTCGACTGTCGCCGCGTCACTGGTCAGCGGCGTCACCGTGAACGCGTTCGCGGTGTAGACCACGAGCCCGACCTTGCCGGCCGGCTCGCGTGCGAGCAGGTCACGGATCTTGAGCACCGCGCGCTCGAGCCGGCTGGGCCGGACATCGGTCGCGTCCATCGACCGCGACAGGTCGAGCACGATCACCAGCGGCGCCTCGCTGCGCCACGTGGTCTGCGGCGCCTGCTCCCAGGTCGGACCGGCCAGCGCGAGGCATCCGATCACCAGCGCGAGCGCCGCGAGCCAGCCGCGGCCACGCGCCGGCGGCGAAGACCCGGCGTCGAGCACGTGGGGCTGCAGCGGCGAATCGACAACGCGCTGCCAGCCACCATGATGCGAGCGACGGCGCAGCAGCCACCACAGCGCGGCGAGCAGCACCGGCAACGCGGCCAGCCACAGCGGACGCAGGAAGTGGAATTCAGCGCCCGGCATCGGCGACCCCCGCGGCATTGGCAACCGCCGGTGCGGCAACACCCCGGCGGCGCGTGCGCGCCGGCCAGAACAGCATCGCCGCGACGAGGCCCGAGGCCGCGAGCGGCCACGGGTAGAGCTCGGCCACGGGCCGGAAGCCCGCCTGCTCCTCGGGCACGGGCTCGAGGGCATCGAGTTCACGGTAGATCGACTCGAGCTCCGCGGCATCGCGTGCACGGAAGTAACGGCCGCCGGTGCGATCGGCGATCTCGGTCAGCGTGCGTTCGTCCAGATCGGTGCCGCCACTGCGGGCGCCGAGTTCGCCCGCCTCGGTGCCGAAGCCGATCGTGTGGATGCGCAGACCCGCACGCTCGGCAAGGGCGGTGGCCTGCAGCGGTTCGAGTTCGCCGGTGTTGCTGACGCCGTCGGTGAACAGCACCAGCACCCGGTCACCGCTCTCGGCCGGCGAGTCGTGCAGCACGCGTACCGCGAGACCGATCGCGTCGCCGATCGCGGTGCGCCGTCCCGGCAGGCCGATGAACGCCTCGTCGAGCAGGACCTTCACCGTCTCGCGGTCGAAGGTCAGCGGCGCCTGCAGGTGCGCCTCGCTGCCGAACAGTATCAGGCCGATGCGATCGCCGACGCGACGGTCGATGAACGCGTTGGC